>NZ_JAQFJH010000018.1:0-43017 GCF_030440025.1 Streptococcus sp. SO2 | reverse complement strand
CCCCTTGACCAACGGACCTTGAGCTTTTCAACTCTTTCTATTATACCTACTTTTTTACCTTTGTCAAGAACTTTTTTCAGTGAGTTTAATTTTTTCTTTTCTTCACTAACTTAACCACTGCTTCTGTCCGTGCGGTGTGGGGAAACATATCGACCGACTGGATATACTGGAGATCATAGACTTTTACTAGTTTAACCAAATCTCGTGCCAAGGTTGAAACATTGCAGGATACATAGACCATTTTTTCTGGAACATAGGTCAGAATGGTTTCCAACAGCTTATCATCTAAGCCTGTACGAGGAGGGTCAACTATCAATGCATCCGCTCGGTAGCCTTCTTTATACCAGCGTGGAATAATCTCTTCAGCTGTTCCAGCTTCGTAATGGGTATTGTCAAATCCCATTTTTTTAGCATTTCGCTTGGCATCTTCAATGGCTTCTGGAATAATATCCATTCCTCTGAGACTCTTGACATTATTTGCGAAGGCAAATCCAATCGTACCAACACCACAATACGCATCGATCAGATGATCCTCTTTGCTGACATCCAGAGCCTTAACTGCTTCACTATAGAGAATTTCTGTCTGCTCCGGATTAAGCTGATAAAAAGCTCGGGGCGAGAGAGAAAACTCATAGTCCAGTACTCCTTCTTGAATACTCTCTTGGCCCCAGATAATTTCCGTCTTTTCACCATAGATTTCACTTGTTTTTGCTGTATTTGTATTGACAGCAACCGTGACGACTTCTGGAAAATCATTGACTAAGTCTTTGACCAGTTGATTTAAATTAAGCTGGCGATTTGTGACAATGATAATCTGAACTTGCCCCGTTTTTCTTGCTCTTCGTACCATGATCGTGCGAACACCGAGCGTTTTTCTCTCATCTGTAATTGGAATTTGGTGGTAAGTAAGAAGTTCAGCTAGGCGATTCGCTATTACTTGGGTTTCCTTATCTTGCACCAAGCAGTCTTTCAACTCTACGAGATAATGAGAGTTTTGCGCATACAAACCTGCCTTGACCTGATTTTTAAATTTCCGAGTCTGGAATTGAAGCTTAGCACGGTAGTACTTGGGTTCCTGCATTCCGATAGTTGGACGAATTTCATAGTTTTCATATCCCGCAGGGGCAAATTTTTTCAGGGCTTGGTGGAGCAGATCCGTTTTGAACTCTAACTGTTTATCATAGTGGAGGTGCATGATTTGGCAACCACCACATTCATTATAAATCGTACAAGCTGGCACGACTCGAAACTTAGACTTCTTATTAACCTTTAGTAATTTGGCTTCAACAAAGTTACGTTTAATAGAAGTAATTTGACAATAGATGTCTTCTCCTTTGAGGGCTCCAGGCACAAATACTAAAGTTTTTTGGTAAAATCCGATTCCCTCGCCATTGATGCCCATCCGCTTGATTTTTAAAGGTATTTTTTGTTTGACTTTCAGATTCATACCCCTATCTTATCACATTTTAGGGTATAATAGAACTATGAAAATCACAAAACTTGAAAAGAAAAAACGCCTCTACTTGATGGAGTTAGATGGACAGCAAACCTCTTATATCACGGAGGATACCATTGTCCGTTTTATGTTGTCTAAAGATAAGGTCATTAGTAAAGAGGAACTTACCGAGATTCAGGACTTTGCCCAGTTCTCTTATGGTAAAAATCTCGCCCTCTACCATCTATCATTTAAAGCTCGAACCGAAAAGGAAGTTCGTGAGTATCTGAAAAAGTATGATCTTGATGAAAAAATCACTAGTCAAGTTATCGCTAATCTTAAAGAAGATAACTGGATTAATGATCGTCAGTATGCCTACTCTATCATCAATGCAAATCAACTTTCTGGAGATAAGGGACCCTATGTGCTAGCTCAAAAACTGTCTCAAAAAGGGATTGCCAAATCAACGATTGAAGAGGTTTTAAAGGATTTTGATTTTTCGGAGGTTGCTCAACGTGTGGCGGAGAAACTTCTAAAAAAATACAATGGAAAGCTTCCCGCTCGTGCCTTGCAGGATAAGATTATCCAAAACTTAACGAACAAAGGCTTCTCCTATTCTGATGCTAAGAATGCCTTTGACGACTTGGACAGTCAAGTCGACCAAGAAACGACTCAAGAACTCATTTTTAAAGAACTAGACAAACAATATGCTAAGTATGCTCGAAAGTATGAAGGATACGAACTGAAGCAACGTTTAACCCAAGTTTTAGCTCGAAAAGGCTATGATTTTTCGGATATAGCCAGCGCTCTCAGAGAATATCTTTAACATTCTCATGTAAAATTCAAAAAAGTTAGACCAATTTATGATATAATAGTAAACGATAAACTTATAAATTGTAGAAAGTTGGTTAGTTATGAAACTTCCAAAAGAAGGCGACTTTATTACAATTCAAAGTTATAAGCATGATGGGAGTCTTCACCGTACTTGGCGGGACACCATGGTACTAAAAACAACAGAGAACGCTATTATTGGCGTCAACGACCACACACTTGTTACCGAAAGTGACGGTCGTCGTTGGGTGACTCGAGAACCGGCTATTGTTTACTTTCACAAAAAATATTGGTTTAATATCATTGCCATGATTCGTGATAATGGGATTTCCTACTATTGCAATATGGCCAGCCCCTACTATCTAGATGAAGAAGCCCTGAAATACATTGATTACGATTTGGATGTCAAGGTCTTCACTGATGGTGAAAAGCGTCTCTTGGACGTTGAAGAGTATGAGCGCCATAAACGCAAAATGAAGTATTCTGATGATTTAGACTATATTTTGAAAGAGCATGTTAAAATCCTTGTTGATTGGATCAACAATGGACGCGGTCCTTTCTCAGAGGCCTATGTCAACATTTGGTACAAACGCTACATAGAACTAAAGAATCGGTAAAGTTGTCAAACTGGGGTGAGAGCCCTGGTTTTTTATTTGAAAAACCCAGCTTTACAGCTGGGTTAATTGCTATATATCTAATTTAGTGACAGTAAACTTGATATGGGAATAGTCTTTTTCAACATCCTTACCCAACAAGAAAGCCGTGGCATCCTTCTTGACCTGAACAAGGTCAATGTTCTGAGCTTGAGCTGCATAGACGCATCCACAATAACATTGACGATAGATATCATACTCCTCGCACATCTCTACCGAGCGCTTGTAGCCTTGATTTTTCTTGAAATCACTTGGAAGATAGTGGGTGGTGTAAATCTTTTGTACATCGATTCCGACGCTGTTGATGGTTTGAGAATTCTTATGAGGACTGATGGTCAAGGCTGAACCAAAGTAGTCAAAGCCCAAGTCCATAGCTACCTGTGCTGTTTTGTCCAAACGGTAGTCAAAACAAACCTTGCAACGATCGCCGCCTTCTGGTTCTTCTTCCAGTCCTCTGACTAACTTCCGGTATTCATTTGGTTCGTATGGGGCTTCTAAATACTGGACCGTATTTCCTGTTCGCTCATTGAAATCACTGACAAATTTCTTGGTGACGTAAGCTCGCTTGTGGTATTCTGCCTTGGGATGGATATTGGAATTGGCAAAATAGATGGTCACATCAGCGTATTTTGTCAGGTATTCTAGGGTGTAGGTACTACAAGGAGCACAGCAAACATGCATGAGAATAGTGGGACGTTGCTCATTTTTCTCCCAAACCTGTACCATTTTCTGCATAACACGGTCATAATTAATCTTCTGATTGGGATTCATCTTGCTCAGAATTTCTTCTACATCAATCATGTTCTTCTCCTTCTTCTAGTCTTATTTTATCATATAAGTTAGGAGAGCTCAAATCTATTTAGAAGAGAAAACCTTAAAAGGAGGGATTATGTTCCCTCCTTTTGTGTTTTTTATAAGTTGCTTTTACATCATGCCGCCCATCATGCTTGGATCCATTGCTGGAGCTGGGGCTACTGGTTCCGGTTTATTGGCTACGACTGCTTCTGTTGTCAAAATCAAGCTGGCTACAGATGCTGCATTTTGAAGGGCAGAACGGCTCACTTTAACTGGGTCGATGATTCCTTCTTCAATCATGTTGACCCACTCGCCTGTTGCTGCGTTGAAGCCTGTACCAACTTCAGCATTTTTCAAACGATCGATAACGATAGAGCCTTCAAATCCTGCATTGTGGGCGATTTGACGAACAGGCTCTTCCAAGGCACGAAGAACAATATTGCGTCCTGTTGCTTCATCTCCTGTCAATTCCAAATCAGCTACGGCTGGGATGACATTTACAAGAGCTGTTCCACCACCTGCAACGATTCCTTCTTCAACGGCTGCACGAGTAGCGTTGAGAGCATCTTCAATGCGGAGTTTCATTTCTTTCAACTCAGTTTCAGTTGCAGCTCCGACCTTGATGACTGCGACACCACCTGACAATTTTGCCAAGCGTTCTTGCAATTTTTCACGATCAAATTCAGAAGTTGTAGTTTCGATTTGAGACTTGATAACTGCAACACGGTGAGAAATAGCTTCAGGATTTCCAGCACCTTCTACGATAACAGTGCTATCTTTGTCCACAGTTACTCTCGCTGCTTGACCAAGCGCCTCAATTGTCGCATCTTTCAACTCAAGACCAAGATCCTCTGTGATAACTGTTCCGCCTGTCAAGATAGCGATGTCTTCAAGCATCGCTTTGCGACGGTCACCGAAGCCAGGTGCCTTAACTGCTACTACGTTGAAGGTTCCACGAATCTTGTTCAATACAAGAGTAGGAAGAGCTTCGCCATCTACATCATCCGCAATAATCAAGAGCGGACGGTTGCTTTGAAGAATGCTTTCTAGAAGTGGCAAGATTTCTTGGATATTTGAAATCTTCTTATCAGTAATCAAAATGTATGGATTTTCGAGGTCCGCCACCATTTTTTCGCTATCTGTCACCATGTACTGTGATAGGTAACCGCGGTCAAACTGCATTCCTTCCACGACTTCAAGCTCTGTTTCCATACCACGTGATTCTTCAATAGTGATGACACCATCTTTACCAACTTTTTCCATAGCTTCAGAAATGTACTCGCCGACTTTTTCAGAACGAGAAGATACAGCAGCAACCTGAGCGATGGCTTCTTTGTTGGCAACAGGGATGGCATTGTTTTTCAAGGCTTCTACAGCTGCGGCAACCGCTGCTTCAATCCCTCTACGAATACCGATTGGATTGGCACCTGCAGTGACGTTTTTGATTCCTTCGCGGACGATAGCTTGAGTCAAGACTGTTGCAGTTGTCGTTCCGTCACCTGCGATATCATTGGTCTTTGAAGCTACTTCTGATACCAATTTGGCACCCATATTTTCAAAATGGTCTTCTAGCTCAATCTCTTTAGCAATAGTAACACCGTCATTGGTAATTAATGGTGAGCCAAATGATTTTTCAAGAACGACATTACGACCTTTTGGTCCTAAGGTTACTTTAACAGTGTCTGCTAGGATATCGACACCACGGACCATCGCTGAACGAGCATCAGATGAAAATTTAATTTCTTTTGACATACTTACTTTCTCCTTCTATTCTTCAATGATAGCCAAAATGTTAGCTTCGCCAACGATGATGTACTTTTCATCGCCATCTTTGACATCAATACCTGCATGAGCTTCAACTAAGACACGGTCTCCAGGCTTAACGCTTGGAGCAACCAAATCACCATTCAAGGTACGAACACCTTGTCCAGTAGCTACAACTTGGGCTGTTTTTGTTTTTTCTTGGGCTGAGCCCGCAAGGACAAAGCCTCCAACAGTTTGTTCTTTTTCTTCGATTTTTAAGACCACACGGTCTCCTAATGGTTTCAACATTTGCTTTCCTCCATGATGAAATACATATTATTAGCACTCTTTATATCTGAGTGCTAAATTATAGTTCTATTGTATCACTTGGTCAGAAATAGTCAAGAAAAAAGTCTGACTTTCTCAATATAAAAAAGCCTGAGACCAAGTCAGACTTTTCAATGTTTAAAATGGCAATTCTTCCTCTTCCAAGACCAAATCTGCTAAATCCTGTCCTGCATTATTTTCACGCATAGCACGTTGGGCGCGGCTTTCCAAAAGTTGGAATCCTGTGGCAAGGACTTCAGTCACATAGTTCATCTGGCCATTTTTCTCAAAGCGACGGGTACGAAGTTCTCCATCCACAGAGATAAGACTACCTTTAGTTGCGTAGCTTGCCAAGGTTTCAGCCAATTTCCCCCAAAGAACAAGATTGACAAAGTCAGCTTCACGTTCCCCGTTTTGGTCTTTGTAACGACGGTTCACAGCGATAGTTGCACGCGCTACTGACTTGTCATTGTTGGTTTTGTGCAATTCTGGTGTAGACGTTAAACGTCCAATAAGAATAACTTTATTATACATATTTTCTTCCTCCTACTTATCTATTCGTAAGGAATCAAAAAAAGTTACAGTAATTTGTAACTTTTCGAAGAAATTTTTTATTTTTTATGCACCATGAAACCTGTCGCTTGTTGATTGGCCATAATAGTCATATCTGTAATCTGCACACGGCGAGGCTGACTGGTCACATAGACAACCGTATCTGCGATATCTTGTGCTTGCAGGGCTTCTATTCCCTGATAGACGGTCGCAGCCCGCTCTTTATCACCGTGAAAACGAACTGTAGAGAAATCTGTTTCGACAATCCCTGGCTGAATGGTGGTCACCTTGATATCCGTTGCGATGGTATCAATTCGCAGGCCATCTGAAAAAGTCTTAACTGCTGCCTTGGTGGCTGAGTAAACAGCTGCACCCGCATAGGCATAGATTCCTGCGGTCGATCCCATATTGATAATATGTCCCTGATTGGCTTTTACCATTGCTGGCAAGAAACAGCGAGTGACTGCCATCAAACCTTTGACATTGGTATCCAACATAGTCATCATATCCAACTCTTCATAGTCTTGATAGGGAGCTAAGCCAAGAGCCAGTCCGGCATTATTGACCAAGATATCAATCTGCCCTATCGTTTTCAAAATATCGGAGCAGACTGTCTTGACCATGGTCATATCTGTGACATCCAGTGGAAAGGTCAAAACGGTTTGATTAGGAAAAGTTTCTGCAAACTCTGACTTGAGGGTCTCTAGTCTGTCTGTCCGTCGCCCTGTTAGAACGACATTCTCCCCCTGCTCCAGATAAGCACGCGCAATCGCTTCACCGATTCCTGAGGTCGCTCCTGTAATCACTACATTTTTCGCCATCTTATCCCCCTCTATCTGGTCTATCAAGCACTGACAATTTCCTAGGCAGTCCAGTGTTTGGCTGGGTCAAATGGAGTTCCGACAACTTGGTCTTCTGATAATTCAATAACCCCACGTTTTTGCGGAGCATTTGGTAGATGCAACTCACGAGGGCTACACATCATGCCAAAACTCTTTTCACCACGAAGTTCGCCTGGGAAAATGAGATTGCCTTTGGGCATCATTGCTCCAGGAAGAGCTACAATGGTTTTCAACCCAACACGCGCATTAGGTGCTCCTGCAACGATTTGCACTGTCTTGTCACTTGCGACTGCAACTTGGCAGATGTTGAGGTGATCACTATCAGGATGAGCCACCATCTCGACAATTTCACCAACAACAAACTTAGGTTCCTTGTCATTGACAATTTCTTCTGTAAAGCCTTCCGCCTGCAATTCTTGGTTCAAACGAGCGACTTGCTCATCTGTCAAAAAGACTTGACCGCGCTCTGCAATTTCAAACAAACTTGAAAGGTCGAAAATATTCCAAGCCACTGTTTCCCCATTTTCTTTGAGGAACACACGGGCTATCTTGCCTTTACGCTCCACGTCCAGTTTGGCAACTCCGCTGTTTTTCACGATGACCATAAGGACATCGCCAACATGTTCTTTGTTATATGTAAAAATCATTGTTTTCTTTTTCTCCTATTTCAGTCCTGCTAAAAAGTCATTAATTTGTTCCTTGCTTTTACGGTCGCGATTGACAAATCGGCCAATTTCCTTGTCCTTTTCTAGCACAACAAGGCTAGGAATCCCGTAAACATCCCAGAGTTTGGCCAGATCCAGATACTGGTCTCGGTCCACTCGGATAAAGGTGAACTCTGGATTGGTTTCCTCAATCTCTGGCAAGAATGGATAGATATAACGACAATCGCCACACCAGTCCGCCACAAAAAGGAAAACCTTCTTGCCATCTTGCTCGACAAAGCCTGCGAGTTCTTCTATACTAGCGGGAGTAATCATAAGACTTCCTCCTCATAGACTAGGTCTTCATTTTCATAGACAAAGGTATAGTGACGACCATTCTCAAAAATGACTCCTCCGACGAGTCGCTCTAGACTACTTTCGTAGACTTGAACATAGAGAGTCGCGATCTCTCCCATATCTGAGAAAAGTTCGCGCACGATAGCGGCCAACTCTTCCTGAGTCTTCATAAGTTTGTGGTTATCTGCTGCTTTTTTGGCACCCAAAGCGAGGGCACTTAGACCAGCCACTGTCAAGCCAGTCATCCATAATTTCTTAGCTTTCATACCATTCATTGTAACACAAAAAGGGCTCTAGGACAAATGAGGAAGTAGCAGAAAAACAAGTAAAACTCCTCTTCCCTCGGTGAAGGAAAAAGAGTTCTGATTCTTATTGCCAAGCGCCTGAGTTCCTGAATGAATTAAAAAACCTCTGAGATTATTCTCAAAGGTTCGAATTTTGCTAATTGCTGTTCTCAACTGCTGCAGTGACAAAGGCAGTGTAGAGTTCTTCTGGACGGTTCGGACGACTGGAAAGTTCAGGGTGATACTGACAAGCCACAAAGAATTTATTTTCAGGAATTTCCACGATTTCTACCAAACGATTGTCTGGAGAAACACCTGAGAAGACAAAACCTGCTGCCTCAAACTGTTCACGAAAGGCATTGTTAAACTCATAACGGTGACGGTGACGGCGTTGCACCACTTCTTGATTGTGATAAGCAGCCGCTGCCTTAGAACCACGTTTCAACTTAGATGGATAAAGTCCCAAACGAAGGGTGCCACCGATATCCTCAACATCAACTTGGTCACGCATGATATCAATGATAGGATATTTTGTATCAGGATCAAGCTCTGCAGAATTGGCACCTTCAAGACCTAAAACGTTACGAGCAAACTCGATACAAGTCAACTGCATTCCCAAGCAGACTCCCAACATTGGAATATCATTCTCACGCGCATAACGGATGGCTTGAATTTTTCCTTCCGTACCACGTTGGCCAAAACCTCCTGGTACGATGATTCCGTCCGCATCAGACAAGAGTTCTGCCACATTCTCTACTGTCACATCATTGGCGTTGATCCAATTAATCTTCACTTCTGCGTCGTTGGCATAACCAGAGTGTTTCAAGGCTTCAACCACTGAGATGTAGGCATCTTGCAACTCCACATACTTACCGACAAGGAAAATTTTAACTTGTTTTTTCAGGTTCATGACCTTGTCCACCATAGCTGACCATTCTGTCATATCCGCTGCTGGTGCGTCTAGTTTCAAATGGTCACAGACAATTTGGTCCATGCCTTGACCCTGCAAGTTCAATGGAATTTGGTAAAGGTGTTCGACATCCAAAGACTCGATAACAGCTTCTGGAGCTACGTCACAGAACTGAGCTAGTTTATTTTTAATTCCTTGACCAGCTGGTTTTTCTGTACGAATGACCAACATATTTGGCTGGATTCCCAAACCACGCAATTCTTTTACAGAATGCTGAGTCGGCTTGGTCTTCATCTCACCAGCAGCCTTGAGGTAAGGAAGCAAGGTTGTATGGATGTACATGACGTTATCTGCCCCCACATCTGCCTTCATCTGACGAAGGGCCTCTAGGAATGGCAAGGATTCGATATCTCCAACTGTTCCACCAACCTCTGTGATAATGACATCAGAGTCAGTCGTTACAGCAGCACGCTTGATTTTTTCTTTCAAAGCATCTGTGATATGAGGAATGACTTGGACAGTTGCACCAAGGTATTCACCACGACGTTCCTTACGAAGAACTTCACTGTAGATTTTACCAGTTGTCACGTTGGAATATTTGTTGAGATTGATATCGATGAAACGTTCGTAGTGACCCAAGTCCAAATCTGTCTCAGCCCCATCATCTGTCACAAAGACTTCCCCGTGCTGATAAGGACTCATGGTTCCCGGATCGATATTGATATAAGGGTCAAACTTTTGAATGGTTACTTTTAGACCACGATTTTTCAAGAGACGGCCCAGACTTGCTGCCACAATCCCTTTCCCAATAGACGACACCACACCACCAGTTACAAAAATATATTTCGTAGACATAAATTCCTCTTTCTAAAATGCTCAAGGCCTTGTTAACTACGAGGGGATATAGAAAACAAGACCCTTATGGATAACGATTTTTCAAGAAAACTTCCTGAAAAACAAAAATAGCTCCCTAGTAACTAGGGAGCCCCGACCTCTAAAAGAGGTGCCCGAACAATATAATACCTCAAAGCAGAACATTTGTCAACCCGAATTGGTAAAAGATGAAAAAAGGAGATTGTTTTCAGAAAACCAACTAAAGATCTACAACCCAACGGAAGACTCACTTAACTACTCTACCCAAGCGACAAAAAAGGAGATCAGGCGATCTCCTCTGTGAAGTCTTTTACTCTTCTTCACTCGTTTCAGCGTCATCGTCAGAAAATTCGTCGTCTTCTTCGTTAAGATCTACATCTTCACCCAAGTCATCAGGAGCGATCTCGTTGATTTCTGCATCATAAGCTTCCACTTCATTTTTCTCATCATCTGGATTTTCATCATCATATGAAAGAGCTGGATCTGCTTCGTATGCGTCTTCGTCTTCTGGATCATCTGCATTGTAGTCAATGGCATCTGAATCACCATCCATAAAGGCATTGACACGTTTTTTCTTAGCTTTTGGTGCTACTTCATCGTCGTCACTTTCTTCAAGAGCGATGATTTCTTCGTCGATTTCGTCTACACCATACCATGAACGAAGGCCCCATTTGTTGTCTCCAAGAGAGATGAAGCTACCGTCAAAGTTCAACTCTGTGTAGAACAAAGGTAAAGCTTCGCGGATATCGCTGTTTGATGTTCCAAGGTAATTTTGAATTTCGTTTACAAGATCGCTAAAATGCATCTCATGGTCGCGACCACGAAGTTCCAAGATAGCACGCGCTACCTCAATCATAGATAGTTCACTTTTTTCTTGCCCAGCAAATACTTCTAATTCCAAAGCGTTTCTCCTCATTTTTACTACTATCGCCAGAGCGAACAGACTCTGACCTCATTTTATCATGTACTCTTTATTGTACGATAATTTTGCGGAATAGTCAAAGGTTAAATGGGAGAAAGTGGCAGGACTTTTTATTTCTTTGCTACCCAGCCGATGGCATCGCTTGGTGGATTTTCGGTATCAATCCAGATAAATTCGATGCTGAAAATTAAGCTGTGATGCTGTACCTCTCAGGGCGTTCGAACTTAGAAGATTTGTTATGTAGTGAGTTGGTTTCCAAAATATTGACACAAAGCTTAATATAAAAATACTGTCTAAAAAATTTATTCTAATGATGAAGTAACTATTCAGTATTAGGAATAGAACATATAAGAAATTGAAATATCAGCAAAAACACATCTATCAACATATCATTGTTTTAAGATAGTTTAATTATAAAAAATAAGAAATACTTACTGGTAATATAAAACATATTAAATTCCTTACGGGAAAGTTCTATATTTTAATCTATTAAACAGATATGGGATGGCTAAAAGTAAGGAACTATACTAGATAACATTTATTATCTACAGTTTGCTTTTCCAGAGCGCAAGATTATTAAAAATTATTTTTTGATAAATTGAATAAAATGCATCAGATAAAGTTTTACTGTTAACGTAGTTATGGATATTTGTTTTAACATCTAGAAGTTCTTGTTCGTTATTCGCGTTATGAAAAAACATATAAATAAAACCATACTCGACTAACCTGTTATCTTCTTGTAAATGTTTTGCATATCTATCAAGTTGTTCAATTCCTAGCAGACATTTATCTTGTAATTTATAGTTACTTTTTCCTTCATAAATAGACCTTAAAAAGGAAAATTTCACTTCTATAATCGCTTGTTCTTGACCATCATTTAAATAAATATCCACAGATTCCTCATCTCTTATAATCGATGTACAGTATTCGATAGAAACTTCACCCTTCATTTTATTTTTTAAAAATTCTAATAAAATATTACGTAATTTCTGCTCTTTTATCTCAGCTTTAATTTTTCCGTTGGAATTGAAACATTCGCTATAATAGTACTCTTGATATTGACACTCTAGATTAAAGGTTTCAAACACTTCTTTTAATTCTGAAATTGGTTTTAATAAATTTAATTGCTCTTGCATTGTTTTAGTCTTTGCTAAGCATGCATCTACCTCTGTGTTTATCTTACCATTTTGAGCAATTAGTTTTATCCCTTCATTTACAGCATACACAATACAATTTTTTTCCCTAGAAATATCTAAAACCATATTAATAAATTCAGAATCAGAAATTTTACTTAAGGCTATTTCTTTAGAAGTGAATTCAGATTCATTTATATCGATACAATGTATCTTAGCAATAGGTAAGACCAGTATTTCTGACAATAACTCATCCAATTTTTCTGTAATACTTAGATTCGATTGTGTACAGATAACGACAACTTTATTATGCTCGGCAAAGATATCTAATAATTTAGTCTCACTAATTACACTTTCTGTCTTTGAAGCTCTTTCTAAAAATTTTTCAGCATCAAGCATTTATCTCTTTTCCTTTCAGATATTCTTCGAAAATATAGTCTAACCAAGCAATAAATACATCGTATTTGTCTAGATCAACATTAGATGATTTTGCTCTATTCTGAAAGTTTTCCAATAATTTATAAAGTTGGTTATTACTCAATGAAATCTTAGTTTTATTTCTACTCAAGGCATCTTCAATATTTGGTTCATTAAAAAAAATAGACAAAACAATCTCATCACTATATGATGAAATCATATTTACAAAGTAAGCAACTGATTTTAAGTCATCCTTAAATTTTTTAGATCTTTCCTGATTTTTACTACACTCTGTTAGCAATTTATCACAAATGTTGATTTTAAAACTATTGAGGGAAATATAATCTTGAGAGCTTAGAAATTTCAATGTGGCTTCCATTTGAAATGTATTAACTGTTCCAACTTTAGGATCAATTATCAATTCATCTAGAATTTCACTTTCATCATCATTCAAGAATGAATTTGAAACCATGAATATATAAATATAACGAAAAAGTGAATTTTTTGTTATATTGTTTTTAAGTCTAAGCGAATATAAAAAAAGCAACATATAATAATACAGTTTTTTATTCATACTATCTCCTTAGCAATTTGTAAATATCCAATTCTTCTATCTCTTTATACTGTTTATTTGCATGCCTTGAAATATCTAATAAATTAATAATTTTAATTGAACTATTTTTCTTTATGAGCGAGCTTACCAATGAACTATTACGAGCATTGGCAGAAAGAAATAAAGTATTCCCTGATTCTAAGTAACTATTAAAAGTATCGACCGCATTTTCTTCAAATAAATAATCTAGAGTACTATCAGGTGTTTCACTCATAAAATAAGTATCTTTATGAAAAAACTCTAGTGTAGCTAACCTGAAAGCCATATCAATGAAAATTCTTTGTGACTCTGACAGTGATTCTTCGCTTTCTCGTGCTGAATTATTTAAAAAGAATTTAAAAAGCGTGTTCTCTCCACTACCAACTAATTCTAATCTAATATTTGAATCATTTCCTAAAAAAGAATAGGCGTACTTGTAAAATATTTTACTAAAATTTAAAAATACACTTTTTATGCTTTGATCGATATCATCTGCTAATTGATTTTCTTTTTTCTTAGTTTCCTCTAATTTATTTAAAAATAGCTCTTTTTCACGATTCAATTGGTTATATTTCTCAAGATTATCATTAGGCACACTATCCATTTTTCTTTTAATTTTTAATTTTTCTTTAGTTATTTCAAAAAGTTCACTTTCTCCATCTTTTACTGAGTTGTTAATAATCTCAATTTCTTTGTTCAACTCCTCATACCTTAAATCTAACGTTTTCTTTTTAATTTGTAGATTCTTTTGCTTTATCTCTATTTCTGTTAAATCTACATCTGTATTAATATTTATCCTACTCTTACAAAAAAAACACTCTAAAATATCAATGTGAAAATCAATATGTTCAGTTCCACAGAATGGACATACTCCCGAACTTAAAATTGGAGTAAATTTATCATAAAAGTCTTGATAGTCATTAGGAAAAATATTCCTGTACCATTTGTTTTCAAGAACTCCAAGTTCTGCTCTAAGTCTATCTATTTCTGCTCTATTCTGGAGTCTTTCTTGAGTTCTTTTGTTTAAGAGTTCTCTATATTCATGAATTTTTGTATTGATCGTCTTAATTTTAAATTCCACATCTTCCAAATCTTTAAGAGAGTATACGTTGTAGTCAGATTTATTTAAGTCCTCTCCTAAAAATTCTTTTACCATTGACATTTTATATGATCGCAACCTAGCCTGGCTATCATATTTTTTTATCAATTTCTGAGTCTCACTATATTCAAAATACTTCTCTTTTGGCATAAACTTACTCAAAACCAATTTACTAAGATTTTCATCCCAAAACACAAAATTTCTTGATTCCGAGAAAAACATTATCTCAGTTAACATCAAAATAAATGAGTTTATATCTGGAAAACCTGAAGATTTAATTAACTCTTTATGATACTTATTAATTAAAGATTCGCTTAGTTGTTTATCATTGATTGAAGCAAAGTATTTTCTTTCATACTTCTCATAATCCAGTTCTTTCTCTCTTTCTTCCTCTTTTTTTCCATTAACGCTAAAACTAATTAGCCTATGTGAATATAAACTATGCTTGGTTACAAATGTATCATTCGCAATAGAAAATTCAACTTCGACTTCTGCCTCATTTAAAGGAACTTGCATTCGATTTTTAAAATAATCTCTATCAAACATAGGACGTCTGGATTTTTGCTGATCTTTATAATTTCTAACTCTTTCTCTTCCTTTGTAGGGACCTATTACCGAGTATCTTATTATGTTTAGCAACGTTGTTTTTCCCAAACCGTTAGTTCCAAATATAATATTTAATTTATCTGATAAGTCTATTTCAAGTGGACATTTATACAAATCAAAATTATCAATTTTTAGCCGTTTAATCTTTGGTAAGTAGTAGTTAAATTCCATCGTATTATTTCTCCAATACTATTACACCTTCAAGTAATTTGCCAATCTTTTCCTTCTGCTGAGGACTTGGATTTAAGTAACGAGCTTTTCTTATTTCAACAACTTCAAATCCTATATTTTCAGCAATTTCAGAACAAATCTCTAAAGTATTAATTAACACTCCAAAATAAGCAGAATTTGAAACATTAAAATAGACCCGTCGCCCTTTTTTGAGCTTTTGATACATCCCATTAAAAATGATCTCCATATCTTCAAAATAAGCAATAATCATACTTTGAATTTCCGTATTCCATGCTACTGAATCTTTGCTTAGAGACTCCATTTCAGATATGGTAGCCTTAAGAATCTTACTTTGTACCCCCTTTAGATTTCGTATTTTTAACTGGACATGTGAGCGTATAGTCTGTTCTCGTAATTTTTTAATATCATTATAATTTGTTAAAAAATCTAGCGCTTTTAATTCTAGCATATATGAATCTGTATAATCCCTTGAATTCAGATACGGAGGAGAAGTAATAATTAAATCCACAGAATTATCATCCACATTCTCAAAAATTAGTTTCCGTGTGTCACCTAAATATAATAAATCATGATTAGAAAAGTTGTTGGTCTCCAGCCTCTCAAGATCCTCAATGATAACATTATTAATAAAATTAAAAAAACTTGTTATTACTTGTTCCTGTGAGTATAAATTTTCTTTCCAATCTTTTTTGTAAGATAAACACTTGCCGTTTCGATACAAATTACTGTATTCTAGTAATATATTGGCCAAACAAATAATGTAAACTTCTTTATATAATGTTGTCGATAGACTATTAATAGCTCTCTTAAGTTTTTCAATTGCAATAAAGACTTCACGATCTATATTCCACTTCTTTTTTTCCTTTCCCTCAATTAAAGTAGAAAATCCACTATATAAATCAATCTCGTTATCATTTAAAGAAGCTATGTGTTTCTTAATTTTTAAAATATGAGACTTAATTGTACGTCTTTTATATTGAGAAACTTTTAGTTTAGCTTTAGACAAGGTAAACATAAAAGGGTTTACCTCAAACGATATACAGCTTATTCCCTTTAGAGATAATTCCAAAGCAGTTGTGCCACTACCTGAAAATGGTTCTAAACAGAATTCTACTTTTTGGGTCTGTTCGTTTACTATAGCCTCAATAAACTCCTTTGAGTATCCCTCAACAAAAGGATACCATCTATGTATACAAATATCTTTATTTTTATTGAATTGCATAATTCTTCCGTATTCTTTAACATAGTTCACATATCTATACATTATAGCTCTCACTTTATTCAATTCGTATTTCTTTATTAACAATTAGAGTTGTTTTAATTATACCACAAAAAAACACGGTTTATCACCGTGTTTCTATGTTTATTTCACCAACTTCTTCATCTCATCAATACGCGCTACGGTCGCGTCGTATTTAGCTTGGTAGTCGGCTTGTTTGTCGCGTTCTTTTTGGACGACTTCTGGTTTGGCGTTGGCTACGAAACGTTCGTTAGAGAGCTTCTTACCAACCATGTCCAGTTCTTTTTGCCATTTAGCCAGTTCCTTGTCGAGACGAGCGAGCTCTTCTTCGACATTAAGAAGGTCTGCCAGTGGCAAGTAGATTTCTGCTCCTGTGATGACACTTGACATGGCGAGTTCAGGTGCAGGGATGTTTGATGCGATTTCCAAGTGTTCTGGATTTGTGAAGCGTTTGATGTAGTTGACATTGCTGTTAAAGAAGGCTTCCAAATCACTATCGCTAGTCTTCACAAGGATGGTGATTGGCTTGCTTGGTGCTACGTTTACTTCCGCACGCGCATTCCGAACGGCACGGATCAAGTCTTTGAGACTTTCTACACCAGTGTGGGCAGCAAGGTCTTCAAAGGCTGGATTAACAGTTGGGTATTCCGCTGTAACGATAGAGCCTTCAGAGATTTGTCCAAAGATTTCCTCTGTCACAAATGGCATGATTGGGTGAAGGAGTCGAAGGATCTTGTCCAAAGTATAAAGGAGAACAGAACGTGTGATGACTTTCTCTTCTTCGTTATCACTATAAAGGACTTCCTTGGTCAACTCAACGTACCAGTCCGCAAACTCGTCCCAGATGAAGTTGTAGAGGATATGGCCAGCCACACCAAATTCAAACTTGTCAAAGTTTTCAGTGACCTTGCCGATCGTTTCATTGAGGTTGTGGAGAATCCAGCGGTCTGTGACGTTTCCAGCTTCCTTGTTGGTAACTTTTTCGACATTGGCAGTTGCTTGCTCAAGGGTCAAGCCTTCATTGTTCATGAGGATGTAGCGAGAGATGTTCCAGATCTTGTTAATGAAGTTCCATGAAGCATCCATTTTCTCGTAAGAGAAGCGCACGTCTTGTCCTGGGGCAGAACCGTTTGAAAGGAACCAACGAAGGCTATCTGTTCCGTACTTATCAATAACATCCATTGGATCAATCCCGTTACCGAGAGATTTCGACATCTTGCGTCCTTGCTCATCACGAATGAGACCATGAATTAAGGCATTTTTGAATGGCGACTTGCCAGTAAATTCCAAACCTTGGAAAATCATCCGAGACACCCAGAACGGAATAATATCATAACCAGTCACCAAAGTTGATGTTGGATAATAACGTTTAAAGTCTTCTAAATCGACATCAGGCCAGCCCATGGTCGAGAATGGCCAAAGGGCAGAACTGAACCACGTATCCAAGACATCTTCGTCCTGAGTCCATCCGTCACCTTCAGGTGCTTCTTCGCCGACATATATTTCACCCTCAGCATTGTACCAAGCAGGGATTTGGTGACCCCACCAGAGCTGACGAGAGATTACCCAGTCGTGGACATTTTCCATCCATTGGAGGAAGGTATCGTTGAAACGAGGTGGGTAGAATTCTACCTTGTCCTCTGTGTCTTGGTTGGCAATGGCATTTTTCGCCAATTGGTCCATCTTAACGAACCATTGCGTAGACAAGCGCGGTTCAACCACAACACCTGTACGCTCTGAGTGACCAACACTGTGGACACGTTTTTCGATTTTAACAAGGGCACCGATTTCTTCCAACTTAGCAACGACTGCCTTACGAGCTTCAAAACGGTCCATGCCTGCAAATTCGAAGGCCAAGTCATTCATGGTTCCGTCGTCGTTCATGACGTTAACTTGTGGCAAGTTATGACGTTGACCAACCAAGAAGTCGTTTGGATCGTGAGCAGGCGTGATTTTCACGACACCAGTACCAAACTCAGGATCTGCGTGTTCATCCCCAACGATTGGGATCAATTTATTAGCGATTGGAAGGATAACATTTTTACCGATCAAGTCCTTGTAGCGTGGGTCTTCTGGATTTACCGCAACCGCAACGTCCCCAAACATGGTCTCAGGACGAGTTGTCGCCACTTCAAGGGCGCGTGAGCCGTCTTCTAGCATGTAGTTCATGTGGTAGAAGGCACCTTCCACGTCCTTGTGGATAACCTCAATATCAGAAAGAGCTGTGCGAGCTGCTGGGTCCCAGTTGATGATAAACTCACCGCGGTAGATCCAGCCTTTCTTGTAAAGGTCCACGAAAACCTTGCGAACAGCTTTTGACAAGCCTTCATCAAGAGTGAAACGCTCGCGAGAGTAGTCTACAGAGAGCCCCATCTTGCCCCATTGTTCCTTGATAGTAGTGGCATATTCGTCTTTCCATTCCCAGACTTTGTCAAGGAATTTCTCACGACCGAGGTCGTAACGGGAAATGCCCTCACCACGCAAGCGTTCCTCAACCTTAGCCTGAGTCGCAATCCCTGCGTGGTCCATCCCTGGAAGCCAAAGTGTATCAAAACCTTGCATGCGTTTTTGACGGATGATGATATCTTGCAAAGTTGTATCCCAAGCGTGACCGAGGTGGAGTTTCCCAGTTACGTTTGGTGGTGGAATCACGATAGAATAAGGCTTAGCCTTTTTATCGCCAGAAGGCTTGAAAACATCCGCATCAAGCCATTTTTGGTAACGACCAGCCTCAACCTCGGCTGGATTGTATTTAGGTGAAAGTTGTTTAGACATGTGTTTGTCCTTTCTCTATTGTATTCATTTTATCTTGAATCTGCTTAGCAACCTCTTCTGCAGACAGATTCGTATTATTTATTTTAAGGTAGTGGTACAACTCATTCGGTTGATGTTGAGAATTTAATTGAAGTGTTTCAGCAGTCTCCAAAATTTCTCTTCCAGATATCTCAATATGTCGTTTTAAGGGTTTATTCTTTAATCGATTCTCCGTTCTATTTCGACGTAAGCGCTCTTCAAGTGTCGTTTCCAACTCAACAAACAGAATCTCTTGATGATAATCATCCAACAAATCCTGAATTTGCTTCAAATACAGCAGCTGGTACTGATTTGAAAAATCAATTACGTCTGTTAAAATCACAGATCGCTGATTCCTAGCACTTGCTCCAAGGAAAGAAAAGGTAATTCCACGAACAAATTTCCACATTTCCTCTGTATAGTCCTGATAGATTTCTAGTGCAAAATCGATGGCTTGATGGTTATAAAAGAGGGTAGCATTTGTCAGTCGAGATAACTCTTGACCAATCGTCATTTTCCCAGAAGCTGGAGCCCCAATGATGAAAAGATGCATCAAATCACCTCCCACTCACTCCTCAGCAAGCCGTATCTCAAATCGTCACAGCGGTTGCCTTGGGCATCTTTACGGTCTCGGATTCGAGCTTCTAAGGTAAAGCCAAGTTTCTCTGCGACTCGTTGACTTTGAAGGTTATACCCAAAGCAAGTCAGTTCAATCTTATGAAGACCCAGTTCTTTAAAAGCTAGGTCAATCAAGGCATGCGCTGCTTCTGGAACATAACCTAGACCCCAATGGTCTGGATGTAAGATATAGCCAATCTCCAAGACATCATCCTCGTGACGACGAGGGAAATCAACAGAGCCGATGACCTTATCGGTTCCTTTAGCGACAATTCCATAGCCCGCTGGAAGATCGTTCTTTTCATTACGCTCGGGCAGAATATGCTCCAGATAATAAATCTCATCTTCCAAGCTCTTGACGGGCGGAAAGCCTGCTGGGTAGGAAACTTCTGGCCTGCTGGCATAGTCAAAGATATCCACAACATCAGCCACGGTACGGACTCGCAAGACTAGCCGTTCGGTTTCTAAACGTTCTGGCAATGTTGCTCTTGTCATCCTTCTACCTCGCTTTCTACAAAAAATCGCCCCTGCCATCTACATGACAGGGACGAATGTGCTAATCCGCGGTACCACCCAATTTCGGGCAGACGCCCGCAACTCTCGTCTTTAAAATAAAAAGACAATATTATTTCATTTTCATCCATCAGCAACCAGTTTTGACACATTTGTGGACTTCTCAGCACCGCCACTTTCTGTAAAATGTGGGATCCAAAACACCTCTAATGGCTTTATTGTAACAAGTTTTTCACGGAAATGCAAGGGACAAGAAAAATTACTTGAAGCTGATTCCGTGTTCTTTTAATTTCTTAATCGTAGCTGGGCCGATTCCTTTCAAGGCAAGGAGTTCTTTTTCAGTCCAGTTTTTAAAGTCAGCAGCTGACTTGATGCCTTCATCATAGAAAGTCTTAGCACGATCTACTGAGAGGCCACCCAAAGTAGCTGCAAAATCTTCTACAGAATTGGCTACTTTTTGAGCTTGTTCCTTAGTCGCTTCTACTGCTTGTTCCACTTTTTTAGAGACAACTTTTCCTGCTTCGCTGGCAGATTTTTCTGCGTGTTTCACAACTTTCTTGGTCTCTTCGACAACTTTAGTCACCGTACTTGAAAATGCACCTGAGCGACGAAGGCTATTTCGCAATTGTTTTTTACGTTGGAGTTTCTTTGACATGATAAAATCCTTTCAATAAAAAATCCCTGCTCTGACAAGGATTTAATAAAGATATTCTATCAAGATTTTGGCAAAAAATCAAGAAAGTATCTGAATTTTAATAGTTTCGCTCACCAAACAAGCCTTCTGGCAGATCATGAAATCCCTTGCCTGCTTTGAAGTTTTCAAACTTACCCAGCAAGAACTGGTAGGCATCCAAGCGGCTCTCGTAGCGAATCATGGCATCTTTGGCACGTTCGTCTTGGTCTTCTTCGTAAACCTTTTGACTTTCCTTGTGCGCCATGTCGTTGATCATGATCTGGGTATTAACCCAGGCTTCAAATTCCTTCATAAATTCTTGTTCGTAACTCATTGATTCTCCTTATTCTAATCCACGGAAGTAGTCCGTATCGATCTCACGGTAGGGTTGGATATCCTGAACATACTCTAGCACGCCTTGAAATTCCCCATTCTCATCGTGTACTGCAGCGTAGGTGATGTGGACAAACTTGCCTCGCGACTCAGACTTGAACCACATTTCATACTTGTCTTTGACCCCTTCACGAAGACCTTTCATAACGGCCTTCACCTTTTCTAGGTACTTAGGCGGATGGCAAAGTTCTACATTACGCCCGACTTGGGACGGCGTCCGTTTGAAAATCATCTCATCAGCTGGCGTATTGTCATTGTAATACTGGAAAATATCGTCTTTATTGACAAAGGTGATCTCCATGGGGAGGTGATTGAGGATGAGGTTGGCCTGCTCGACGGAGAGATAGCCATTGCCAAAAGCCTGTTGACTATGGCGGTCCAGCACTGCTTCCTTTTCCTTAGGGGTAAAGGTAATGGTAAACTGGCCTTCTGGTGTATCGATAACTTGCTGCACTTGGCCTTCAGCCATGTCTAGCTGCACGGCCCCCTCTGCACTCTTTTCCTCAACAAAGCTCTGACGTTCTGGAACCCATTTCTCAGACGGACGGATGATGGCGTAGCCATAGGCGTCACTCTCCTCCGCAATCTGAAGCCAGTCATCCTGAGTAAAGGACTCAAGGAGAATCATGAGGAGGATGGACTCTTCCTTGAAAATCATACTTTCAAACTCTGTCGCAAAAGCTTCAAAATCTTCTTTTACACTGCTGATCGACACTTCTGGTAGTGACTTGGCTGTCGTTAGAGCTGTTTGAAAGAGTTCTCTGATCTGGTCATCCACTCCCCACATAACTTTTGGAGGTGAATCGTGTCCATAGCGCTCCATGATAGGAAAGAAGAGCTCTTCCTTGCGCTGGTAGTGGAGATCAAATTGCCCCAAAAGCCCCATTTGACGGACCAAACCCTTGCGCATCTCTGCCAGCATTTCCTCGTCTTCCATAGACTCATAGGTATCTAACAATCTCCGAATGCGAATCAAGGCAGCACGGAGGGCCAGATTTTCATCCTTGAAGACGCGAACGGGGTGGCCAGGATGCTCGGTATCCTCTACTTCAACACCCTTAACAGCGTTTTTAAAAAGATTGGCATGGACATCACAGAGCTCCATAACGTCTTCAAAGGTGACACCTGAGTCTGAGTTCATCAGCTCGTGCTCCATGAGGGAAATCTCGATGGCTGACACACCTGTAAAGGTCGCATCAAAACGCTCCTGAACTGACTCAGGAGAGGCGCCATTATGCAATTCTAACAAAATATCCCGTAGGACATGAATCCGTTCATCTGCCATTAGTCTAATCCAATCACTTCGTAGCCATTCGCTTCCAGTGTGCGGACAATCTTGTCCATAGGAGTTCCTTCAAGCTTAGAACCCTGTTTGAGCGACACTTTGCGACCGACTGTATTGCGCATCAAGGGATTGGCAAGTGGTTTAAAACCGAGCTCCACTAGGATTTCCAAGACTTCTGGATGCTTGTCCACCACTTCTGCAACGGGAATTGATACATCGATGATATTATCCATGACGACCTCCATGTATGTTCTAAAATGATTTTACTGCTTATATTATACCATATGGGAAGAGATTAAAAAACTAGCAGTGGAGTTCCTGCTAGTTTCTTTCATTTCAAGTTATTCCTTATCATCTGGTTTTGCTAACCAGTGAGCCGTATCCATTAACTTATCTACAAGAAATAACTTCCCTAGACCAACAACAAGATTGTCATCTTTTTTCATTGTTTTCATCACTTTTAAACCTTGCATCGTAAAAAAGTAATTCCCGTAAGTTTTAGCTAACATTTTTATGAGACCCATATTACTCTCCTTCGATGATTTCGACTTCTTTTCGGATAATATCAACATCTTTTTGATATTGCACTTCATTGTAGTTGACTAGTTTGGACAATTCCTGTTGCAATCTTTCTCCCATCGGCTTCATGGTCGCAAAGGTTAAGCCACCAGAAATGACTCCGCCTAGGATAGGAATCACTTTTCCCATTCCTTTGGCCAAGCCTCCTTTTGTCAGATTAACACCAAAAATTTTCAAAATTTTCTCTAAAATAGGATACCAGAGCGTCTTTGTCAAAGCTTTCTTATTCACTACTTTTATGACTTGTTTGGCTACTGTTACTCCGCCTGATCGAAGCAGAGCACCTGCACCATTTACTCCCAGCATCACACCAAGATACAGTAAAAGTGTGTTTTTAGCATCTTCACTCAACTCATTGCGCGAAGCCCATAGATCATCAAATCCGTAAATATACCCTAGTTCTTGAGCTAATTTCAATGAAAAACCATAAAACTGAGCTACGTCTGTCGGGATAGTGATCGCCATGAGAATCCCTCCAGGTAGACCTGCCAAAACCGATGTCCCACTGGCTAACAGGACATTGTCCTTAATACAGGCCTTGGCCACTCGATCCAAGCTTTCCTGAGGCAACAAAGAAGTCGGCCCTTGTTCTAATAAGGTAGCAATGTCCTTGCGATCTAATTCCTTGGAAAACTTTTCTACTAAAAATTTCTCTCGATCAACTTTGACTACGGGTAATTTCACCACTTGTTGCAGTACTTGCATAGCTAGATCTTGTTTAGCCATATATCTCTCCGTTTTTCATTCATATCAGACTTTATCATATCATACTATTTGAAATTTACAAATTTTTTAAACTGCCTTTTACAAGGGCAACATATTGATGATTAGCAAACAGACTACTCTGACAAGAAAAAAGAGGGTTGCCCCTCTTTCTTAGTTCTTATCCAGATTGCGTAGCATCTCGTCAATCTTGTTTCCATATTCGATGGACTCGTCTTTGACGAAGATCAAATCTGGGATTTTGTACAATTTCAAATTGCGACCAAGTTCACGTTTAATCGTACCAGTTGCTTTTTCAAGCCCGATTTGAGCTTTTTGGTTATCCGAAGCAAGGTTACTCAAAATGGTGTAGTAAACCTTGGCTACAGACAAGTCACCTAGCATCTGAACATCTGTGATGGTCACACCTTGGACACGCGGATCACGGACTTTCTTTTGCAAAATCTCATTGACTTCACGCTTGATTTCCATGCCCACACGATCCGTACGGAAATGATTTGCCATGATATTCCTTTCTCTACTTTGAACCAAAAGCTAGGCCAGCAGACCTAGCTATTTTTAAATTTATTGTTTTTCAATTCAAATTGAAACGAAGTGCAATTTGAACTCATTCGCTTCTTTCGCTGTGGTGAAAGTGATGGAACTGATTTATCAGTCCCATCACAGGGGATTTTTGAGACACTAGGCTCAAAAATAAGCAATGAAACCATCGGTTTGCTTGCGTCCCTCACCACCTAAGAAAGGAGCAAAAATCTTAACGTTTGATTTCTTCCATGACGTATGCCTCAATCACATCATCAGTCTTGATATCATTGTAGCCATCAATCATCAATCCACCTTCACGACCGTTTGTAACTTCTTTGACGTCGTCTTTGTAGTGTTTCAAGCTTGCAAGTTCACCGTCATAGATAACGACACCATCACGGATAACACGAACTTTCGAGTCACGGGTAACCTTACCGTTGATAACCATGAATCCACCGATAGTTCCGACTTTAGATACCTTAAAGGTTTCACGGATAACTGCTTCACCGATAACTTTTTCTTCAAATTCTGGGTCAAGCATCCCTTTCATGGCTTCTTCCATCTCTTCGATAACCTTGTAGATAATACTGTGGAGACGGATTTCTACATCATCAGCTTCTGCTTGTTGACGCGCTTGTGGTGTAGGGCGTACGTTGAAACCAACGATAAAGGCATTTGAAGCTTCCGCAAGGGTCACGTCAGATTCGTTGATAGCACCGACTGCCGAGTGGACAATGGTAACTTTGACACCTTCTACATCGATCTTTTGAAGTGAGGCAGAAAGGGCTTCAACAGAACCTTGTACGTCGGCCTTGATGATAACATTAACTGACTTGAGCTCACCAGCTTTAAGCGTATCAAAGAGGTTTTCAAGGCTGACACGTTGGGTAGCTTGGCGTTGTTTCATGAGGGCACGTTTGGCACGTTCTTCACCTGCTGCACGCGCAGATTTTTCATCTTCGTAAACGGCAAAGTGGTCACCAGCCATTGGCGCTTCGTTTAGACCTGTGATAGAAACCGGCGTTGATGGGCCTGCAACCTTGACACGACGACCAAGATCATTGGTCATAGCACGTACACGACCGAAGGTATTTCCGACAACGATTGGGTCTTGGACATTCAAGGTACCTTGTTGCACAAGAAGGGTTGCGACCGCACCTTTCCCTTTATCCAAGCGAGCTTCGATAACCGTACCGATCGCACGCACTGTTGGGTCTGCCTTGAGTTCTTGGATTTCAGCCACAAGAAGGACTGTTTCCAACAATTCTTCGATATTTTGGTTGAATTTAGCTGAGATTTCAACAAATTCAGAATCACCACCCCAGGCAGTTGACATAACACCATGCTCTGCCAATTCACCGATAACACGTTCTGGATTGGCACCTGGTTTATCAATCTTGTTGATAGCTACGATGATTGGAACGTTGGCCGCTTTTGAGTGGTTGATGGCTTCGATAGTCTGAGGCATAACCCCGTCATCGGCCGCCACGACCAAGATGGTAATATCGGTAACAGATGCACCACGCGCACGCATAGAGGTAAAGGCCGCGTGTCCTGGTGTATCAAGGAAGGTAATCTTCTTGCCATTTTCCACGATTTGATAGGCACCGATATGCTGAGTGATACCACCTGCTTCACCTGTCGCAACGCGAGAGTTACGAAGGGTATCCAAAAGGGTTGTCTTACCATGGTCAACGTGTCCCATGATGGTTACAACTGGTGGACGCTCAACCAATTCATCTTCATTGAGATAACCATCTTCTACAAAGAAACGTTCGATGTCGGCATTATCCACTTCAACCTTTTGTTTGGCTTCGATACCGTAATCCACCATGAGGAGTTCGATGGTTTCCCCATCTAAGGATTGGTTTTGTGTGGCCATGACACCCATCATAAAGAGTTTCTTAACGATTTCAGCTGGTTCACGTTTGATACGTTTTGCGATTTCCGCAACAGTCATACCATCTGTATACTCAAATTCTGTTGGCAATTCGTGGAACTTACGCTCTGTAACAGGTTTTGGAGTCTGGTTACGGTTGTTTTGCTTGTTCCCTTTTTTATTTTTCTTGTTGTTATTCCAGTTACTATTTCTTTGATTTCTCACTTGATTCTGACTACTTCGATTCTTTTGTTGTTTTCTAGGACCATCTTCTTCACGATCGTAATCATCACGATCTTTGTCTGGTCGGGCTTGTTTTTTACGACGTGTATCTACTACAGGCTCTTTGACTACAGGAGCTACTGTTACTGCTGGCTGAGTTTGTTCAGCTAGCTTAGCAGCTTCTTCAAAGATTTCCTCCGGTTCTTTGCGTTTATTAGCTTGAGCCAAGGCTTCTTTAGCTGCTTGTGACTGTTTGAAACGTTCCTCGCTTGAGCGTGCGTATTCGGCATTTTGTTCTGCCTTCAGGGCTGCTGCACGAGCCTTGAAATCAATACGTGGACCAGCTTGGTTCGGACGATTTTCCACTTGTTGGCGACGATCATTACCACGGTTTTGCTGACCTTGTTGTTTCTTCCCTTGATCATTAAAACGACGGTTGTCGCGGTTTCCTTGACCTGTTTTTCCACCATTACGGTTCTCATTTTTGGGACGGTTCCCGTTTTGTTGTTGGTCGCGGTTGTTGCCCTTGTTTTGCTTGCGTCGCTCTGCTTGCTCTTTTGCACGAGCTTCACGCTCTGCCTTGAAGTTTCGGCTTTGTGGTCTAGCAGCTACTACTTTTTCTTCCTTAGGAGCTACTGGTGTTTCAGATTTCTTTTCCACCTTCGCTTCACTTGCTTTTGGTGCTGCAGGTTTTGCTTCTGCCTTAGGAGCAGGTGCAGGTTTAAAGCTAGCTGCGATTTGCTCAGCAGCAGCAGCTTCCACGCTTGATGAGTGGCTTTTCACATCCAAGCCCAACTCTTTTGCACGCGCTACAACTTCTTTACTTTCTTTTCCAAGTTCTTTTGCGATTTCGTACAATCTTTTCTTAGACAAATCATGTCCTCCTCTTCTATTCCATAAGAGACCTCGTTTTCTTTGTAAATCCAGCATCTGTCACAGCCAAAACCTTTCGCGATTTTCCGACTGCTATGCTTAATTCCAGTGTTGAAAACACGGTTATAACTTCTACTTGATAATAGTCACTTTTATCTTGAATCTTCTTGGTCAGATTGGGACCAGCATCATGGGCTAGAAAGACTAACTTGGCTTTCTGGTCTTGGATGGCCTTGACCACCAATTCCTCACCTGATATGATCCGGCCTGCTCGTTGAGCAAGTCCCAAGAGATTACTTATCTTTTGCTTATTCAAGTCCTAACTCTCTTCTTTTCACTTTGTGATCAACATAGGCGATCAACTCGTCATAAAAGCTTTCTTCCACTTCCATGTTAAAGCTGCGGTTAAAGACTTTCTTCTTTTTTGCCTCTAGGGCTTCTGCATTGTCTAGCTTGATATAAGCGCCACGGCCATTGGCCTTGCCTGTCGAATCGATAAAGACCTGTCCTTCTTTGTTCTTGACAATGCGGAGCAAATCACGCTTATCAATCACTTCATTGGATACAACAGACTTGCGCAAAGGGATTTTTCTTGTTTTCATCTTTCCCTCCTCTAGCAGCTTTTATTCTTCGATCAATTCATCCGCAGCTGCGTAATCAACTTGACCTGCTTCTTCCATAGCTTCAAATTCGCTGGCAGACTTGATATCGATACGGTAACCCGTCAAGTGAGCCGCCAAGCGAACGTTTTGTCCACGACGACCGATAGCAAGAGAAAGCTTGTTATCAGGTACAACGACCAAGGCACGTTTGCTGTCATTTTCATCAAAGATAACTTGGTCAACCTCTGCAGGTGCGATAGCATTGTAGATAAACTCAGCTGGATCTGCTACCCACTCGATAACGTCAATGTTTTCTTCGACAGGAATCATGCGGTCGCTCTTGGCGTCGTAGCGAGCTGGGTGGAATTTGCTGGTGATTTTCTTGATATTGGCACCACCACGTCCAACGATTGTCCCGATAGCGTCCACGTTTGGATTGTGGCTACGAACGGCAACTTTCGTACGGTCACCAGCTTCACGAGCCACGCTCATGATTTCAACAGTTCCATCATACACTTCTGGAATTTCTTGCTCCATCAAGCGTTTGATCATTTCAGGATGACTTCGGCTAACAAAGACGTTGACACCACGAGGGTTGTCTTCAACTTTATAAACGTAAACCTCAATACGGTCGTGGGAAGCAAAAACTTCTCCAGGGATTTGGTCTTGTTTTGACAATTGGGCTTCGATGCTACCAAGGTTAACATAAATGAAACGGTTGTCAAAGCGTTCTACCGTACCAGACATGATTTCTTGTTCATGTTCCTTATAAGTATTGTAAGTGATGGCACGTGTTTGCTTGCGCATTTTTTCCATGATGGTTTGTTTAGCAGATTGGGCTGCTACACGACCAAACTCAGCAGGTGCTTCTTCAAATTTGATTTTGTCACCAAGCTCATAGGCTGAATTAATGGCAAGGGCATCTTTCAAGCTGATTTCCAAACGGCTATCAAATACTTCATCAACAACTTCACGGACAGTATAAACTGTAAAGTCACCTGTTTTTTCATTGAAGTCAATAGCTACGCTGTCAGATTGACCATAGCGTCTGCGATAAGCGGAACGAAGCGACTCTACTACTGCGTCGATGATGTCTTCTTTTTTGATTCCCTTGTCTTCTTCCAAAATGCGGAAGGCCTCTAGCATTTCTTTACTCATGTTCTTTTTACTTTTGAATCCTCAAAAGCTATCCTTTCTTTTCTATAGTTTTACTGCTAAACGTGCTTTTGATACTAAACTGTATGGAATTTGGACGGTTTTCTTACGTGTCTTGTCCATATATTCCATGGTCAACTCATCCTCTTCAAAGGATACCAAAGTTCCTTCAAAGACTTTTTGTTTATCGATGGCTTGGTAGAGCCCGACATGGATGTATTTCCCAACTGCTCCAGCGACAGCATCCTTGGTTTTCAAAGGACGTTCCAAGCCTGGACTGGTGATTTCTAGGAAATATTGTTCTGGGAAGGGATCTGGCTTGATAGTGTCTAGGACAGGACTGATGATTTCTGTCAGGTCTGCCGTGTCGTTCAAGGTAATTCCTTCGGGTTTATCTACAAAAATACTGAGAATCATGTCACTGCCAATCTTTCCATACTCGATATCCACGAGCTCGAAAGGCGCTTGGATGACAGGTTCTACAACTTCTCTGACTAATTCTACGATTGTTGCGATTGCGTCCACCTCCTCATAAGCAAGAGGCGAAGATATTTCCCCGCCTCTCTTTCTCATATTCTTACTATCAGTATAGCACGTTTGTCAATTTATGTAAAGTATTAGCACTCAAACAGCTGGTTTTCAAGCTATTTCTTAAAATTCTGCCTCAACTCGGTAGATCACTTGACCTTTGCTGGAGAATTTTTGCTCATATTCTGTCATGACATTGCCTTCAAAATCACTGGCATGCAAGTCTAGCCAAACACCATTGAGTTTCATCCCATACTGAGAAAAGCTCACTAGACTATACTCAAATAAGCCACGGTTATCTGTCTTGAAATGGATTTCCCCATTCTCAGGCAAGATGCGCTTGAAGGTATCCAAGAAACTCTTGTAAGTCAAACGACGTTTTTCATGGCGTTTTTTAGGCCAAGGATCAGAAAAGTTTAGGTAGAGACGATCAATCTCACCGTCTTCAAAGTAGTCTGTCAAATCTGAACCATCTACCCACAGCAATTTGATGTTGGGCACTCCAACTTCTAATACCTTATCCAAGGCATAACTCAAGACCGACTTTTGGATATCAATCCCGATGTAGTTGATGTCAGGATTTTGCTTGGCCATTCCTGATACGAAGGCCCCTTTCCCACTTCCAACTTCAACATGAATAGGATGATCATTTCCAAACAAGTCTCGCCATTTCCCTTTAGCTTCCAAGGGATTGAGGACCACATACTGAGGATTGGCCTCTAGTAATTCTGTCGCCCCTTTACGATTTCTAACTCTCATCTCTTCTTTCCATACTTGTCACGGAAGACGCGCAAGGCATAAATCTCCCGGTTTACATTGTCTAAATCTTGATTTTCACAGTATTTGGCAATCTGGTTCAAATAAGAATACTGACCATACCAATACAATTTATCTAACACTGTCTGATTGTACTTATAGCCGTAGTCTCTCAACCATTGGCGCCACTGATGATCCGGAATGTAGTGGCATAGCAAATGCGCCACATCAAACATACGATCCGTCAGACGAACCGAATCCCAATCCACTAGATAAACGAGTCCACTCTCTGTTTCAATCCAATTACTATGACGAAGATCCCCGTGCACAATCGTTGCATGGTCTTCCCTAAAACCTGGAACCGTCTTACCTAGCTCAGCAATCACACTGTTCAAATAGTGGTTCTGCTTCAAGATTTCTGGAACTCCTTGCTGCCAAGAACGTAGCAAATCAACTGGTGTTTCCATGGTATATCCCAAACGGCTCAACTGCTTCATCAAAGGACGCGAGCGGTGAAGGCGGTTCAAGATATTGATAATCTGCTTGCGATTCATATCGTAGGGGGTCAAGATTTTACCCGTCAGCCATTCCTGAGCACACATATCACGGCCATCTGGCAAACGACGAGTCCATAGTAATTGAGGAGCGATTTGTTCTCTGGCTAGGCCAGGTAGGATTGGAGAGGTGTTCATTTTTACAAAGACGCGCTTCCCATCAGGGTAGCTTCCCATATAAGCTTTGCCACTCTTCCCAGGGATAGGGGTCAGCGTTAGCTCATTATCACCCAAGTCCATTTCTTTCCTCCGTATAAAGTTTCCTTACTATTCTACTAGTTTTTGGTCTATTCGTCAACCAATCTTTTTAGTTGGTAAGGCAAATAAAATAATTGTAGGAAGAGACTAGTCCCTACAAGAGCCAACAAGGCTATTTTTTCTTGAAAAACCACTGCTCCGACTAGCAATTCCAGCAAAAGAACTGCACTTCCCACACCAAGCACAATCTGTTTCAATCCCTTCTCTTTCTCCCCTTTTTCTAGTGGAAAGAGCTGAGTCAAGTACTGGTAGTCAAAGGCATGATAGAGGGCCAGTAACTGAAAGAGCAGGAGATAGTTAAATAAAACTACTACTGCTGTCGCGATCCAGGATTGCTCGATGAAGATCACAGCTAACAAGGATAGGAGTAAGAGGCGGAGACTGAGGGCAAAGAGATCTCCATTTCGCAGATAAGAACGAAGATAGAGGTTTTGCCAAATCTTGCTCGGCACTTTCTGAACTGCTTTAAGGATAAAATCCAGATAAGCGCGACGTTTGACACTATTTGAAACCCCCTTGACCTGAGTAAAGAGAGCAAAGAAACGAAGCAAGACCTGCTTGCGCTTGCTTTCTTGGACAATGACATAGTCCCAGTCGAGGTCAGTCTCAGTATAAAATTTGCTGGCTTTGTGTCGAAAGAGGAGGTACTTCGCTGCTCCCAGTAAAAGCACATAGACGAGAAAGGCTAGCAAGCCATAGCCCATGGCTAAAAATAAGGGGGCAAACAGGAGTAAAAAGAGGGTTTGAACAATTGTCCAGAAAACCAGTGAACGCACCGTCTGCCCTTTGAGGTATGACTTGACCTCCTCTTCACTGACTAAGAGAAAGAGCTTGTCAGGTCCTTCCATGTAGGTCGCGATTCCTCCCCAAGCCAAAAGCAAGGCAGATACAATCCCCAAAAACAAGAGGATGGGCCAATGATTTTCAGGAAAATCTTGCAAGAGTTTACTGTACTGGTAGGCTAGAAAACCGATGAGAACAAGCAGGAATAAGACAAAGTGGTCATTGAGAACATAGCGCAGATAACCGACGCACTCCTTACGAAAAGCCTGCTTTCTCCTTAAAAACAAGTCTTTCATAGGTCCCCCTCTTTGGTTAGAGCCAAGTAAATGTCATTCAAACTCGCTTCAGGCATGCTAAAGGTCTCGCGCAGTTGCTGGAGGTTGCCCTGAGCCCACACCTCCCCCTTGTGGAGAATAACAAAGGCATCACACATCTTTTCTGCAGAGTCCAGCACATGGGTACTCATGAGGATGGACTTGCCTTTTTGCTTTTCTACTTCTAGAAGCTGAATCAAGTCAGAAATGGCCAGCGGATCGAGCCCAAGGAAAGGCTCATCAACGATGAAAAGGCTCGGATCTACGACAAAAGCACAGATAATCATGACCTTCTGCTTCATCCCTTTGGAGAAATGCACTGGGAACCAGTCTAATTTTTGATCCAAACGAAACATTTTTAACAAAGGTTCCACACGATCAAAAGCTATATTCTGCTCAACACCATAGGCCATGGCAACCGTCTCGATATGCTCTCTGAGGGTCAATTCCTCATACAAGCTAGGCGTTTCTGGGATGTAGCCAATCTGCTTGCGGTAGCTAGTCGCATCTTCTCGCAGGGTCAAACCATTAATTTTGATTTCCCCACTATAAGGCGTCAACAGACCAATAATTTCATTGATTGTCGTTGATTTCCCAGCACCGTTGAGACCAATCAAACCGATCAACTGCCCACTTTCAACGGTAAAGGACACATCTTTCAAGACAGGGACGTGAACATAGCCTCCTGTCAGGTTTTTAATTTCTAACATATTTTCTCCGAATCTGGTATAATGTAGCTATATTATATCAAAATTCAATACAGTAGAGGTGGATTTTATGTCAGATTGCATTTTTTGTAAGATTATCGCAGGGGAGATTCCTGCTTCAAAAGTACACGAAGATGAGCAGGTTCTTGCCTTTCTTGATATCTCTCAAGTAACGCCTGGACACACCCTCATTGTACCAAAAGAGCACTATCGCAATCTTTTGGAGATGGATGCCGCAAGTGCCAGCCAACTCTTTGCCCAAGTGCCACTGGTAGCTCAAAAAGTTATGAAAGCTACCAAAGCTGCTGGTATGAATATCATCGCCAACTGTGAGGAAGTTGCTGGTCAAACAGTCTTTCATACTCACGTGCATCTCGTACCTCGTTACGGTGCAGAAGATGACCTCAAGATTGACTTTATCGCCCACAAACCTGACTTTGACAAACTTGCCCAAGTCGCTGAAACCATTAAAAACGCTTAAGGAGATGCCATGAAACTATCAAATCTACTGCTATTTGCAGGAGCTGCAGCTGGAAGTTATTTTGTCGTGAAAAATCGCCAAGCCATCACAGAGGAATTTATGGATACTAGCGACCGTGTCGAAGCTATGAAGGAGGATTTGGATGTCATCCAAAACAGCCTACAAATCATCGACCAACAAAAAGCCCTCATCAAAGAATACCAAAAAGACTTAACCTATAAATTCAAAGTCTTGGAAAAAGATTTCCAAACCAGAATGGCGGTCCTCCAAGAAGAAAAACAAGGATAAGAGAGCCTCCAAATTTCCTTAAATCCATTTTGGGTTACTAGATTCGAACAGAAAAGGGAGGGAATGAAAGTGAAACAGTTTTTAAAAGTTCTAGCGAAGGTCATCGCGTTCCCTTGTGGTTGCCTCTGCCTGCTTGCAGCCTTGGCATTTCTACTACTGATGAATCTTTTCAAGGCTTCACCGAGTGACACCCGAAATGGGAATGAAACCTTAAAACAAATCTTTATCTCCCTTGACCTCCCTCCTGAGAAAGTCGAATCAGATGGACACTATCAATACGAGGGAGGGGGCTTAAATTTTTATGTTACTTTCTCAGATGAGGTTGTCAATAGCCATCCCGTTCTAAAGGAAAGTCCAAACCTCACCAAAAACCGACTTAAAGTCTATGTCCTCCAGACAGGAGACATCTCCTACTATAAAGTAGGAGACAACTTATTCAATCGTGGTTTAATACAATTTTTAGGGGAGGAGGGCGAGAAGTATTTCCAAGAAAAAGGAAAGAAATCAAACTCTACCTACACAACTCTAGCTTGGAAGGATCAGAAAAGTCTCAAAAAGGGAATCGTATTCTATGAAAAAGCCTTGACCTTGGTAGATATTCAGGATAATTCGGCGATCAAACACATTGATACCATCACCGTTAAGCATGGCAAAGAAGCGGAAATCAAGCAACTCATCCAGGAGATGGATGAGGCTGGCTTGCTCACTCAAAAGCATAGATAGTAGACTAACTGGAAAATGATTTTTCGATACTAAATTTCCCAAAATTATACAAAAAGAGCCAATCGGCTCTTTTTACTTTATTCTCCTTCAAAGGCATCTTTAATATGGTCAAAGAAGCCTTTTTTCTTTGGATTGACTTTCAAGTCACCTGCAGCTGCGAATTCTTTAAGCGCTGCTTTTTGGCGATCGTTCAAGCCTGTCGGAGTTACGACATTAACGGTTACGTATTGGTCACCAACAGCACCACCACGAAGGCTCGGTGCTCCCTTGCCACGTAGGCGGAATTTCTTGCCAGTCTGAGTTCCTTCTGGGATAACCAATTCGACAGCGCCATGCACAGTTGGAATTTCCACAGTATCTCCTAGAGTTGCTTGGACAATATTGAGATTCAACTTGTAGAAAATAGTTGTTCCTTCACGTTCAAATTTATCACTGGCTTCAACAGAAACCACCACGTACAAGTCCCCGTAAGGTCCACCGTTAAAGCCTGCTTCACCTTGACCAGCGAGGCGGATTTGTTGGCCTGTTTCCACACCAGCAGGGATTTTTACATGTACGCTATGAGCTTGTTTTTCATGACCTGTTCCATGACAAGTTGTACATGGATCTTTAATTTCTTTTCCGCGACCATGACAGACATCACAGGTTACTTGACGGCGCATCATACCAAGAGGAGTCTGCGTATCAACGTTAATGACACCAGCGCCATGACAGCGTCCACAAGTGACTGGACTTGTTCCTGGCTTAGCACCAGATCCGTTACATGTACGACAGCTGGCTTCACGATTATATTTAACTTCTTTTTCTGTTCCAAAAATAGCTTCTTCAAAGGTCAAGTTCACACGGTACTGGAGGTCATCCCCTTGACGAGGAGCGTTTGGATTGCGTGAAGCTCCTCCTCCCCCGAAAAAACTTGAGAAGATATCTTCAAAACCACCGAAGCCACCTGCTCCGTCAAAGCCACCGAAACCGCCAGCACCACCAAAGCCACCGTTGGCACCCGCAGCACCATATTGGTCGTAGGCTGCACGTTTTTGGTCGTCACTCAAAGTCTCATAGGCTTCTTGAACTTCCTTGTATTTTTCCTCAGCGCCAGGCTCCTTGTTGATATCTGGGTGATATTTTTTCGAAAGCTTACGATAAGCCTTTTTGATCTCGTCTGCCGAAGCGTTTTTTGACACCCCCAGACGGTCGTAAAATTCAGTATTGTTCATACAAGATACTAAGAGCGAACAGAAAGCGACTGAAATTTAGGAAACCGACAAGAAATCCTGATTTCTTAGGAGGTTTATCTAATTTCCAAGCTTTCCGCTCGAGTTCAATTACGAACACCCTTATTCCTTTCTGTTAATATTGCGGAACGAAACCTCAATCTAGTTCGGGTTCAATTCCTTTCTTTCATATTGATGATAAAAACTCAAATAAATTGGGTTTAGCCCCTTTTTACCGAAAAACAGAGGCTGGGTTGCAACCTCTGGATTTCTTCCTATCATTACGACGTTCAAAAACAAAGTCGATTATACTTTGTTTTTGAACTAGTAAGGCGTTTAGGCAAGTCACCATAGCGATTGCCGTAGAATGACAATCACTTTAGTGATTCCTCATTCTTAACGCCCTCGCTCTCCGATTTTCAAGCTCGGTATAAAATAGTCCACTGGACTATTTTATTTCTCCGTAAACTCTCCGTCTACGACGTCATCGCCTGCGTTTCCTGTTGCTTGTGCGCCTTCTGCTCCTGCTTGAGCTTGTTGAGCTGCAGCGGCTTGTTCGTAGAGTTTAACAGCAAGCCCTTGAGCTTTTTCGTTCAATGCTTCAAGTTTTGCTTTCATTTCGTCCAAGTTGTTGTCTTCTTGCGCTTTCTTAAGGTCATCAAGGGCAGCTTGGGCAGCATCACGTTCTGCATCGAAGCCTTTTCCTTCAGTTTCCTTGATTGTCTTTTCAGTCGCAAAGATTGCTTGGTCTACTTCGTTACGAAGGTCTACTTCTTCTTTACGTTTCTTATCTGCTTCAGCGTTAGCTTCTGCATCTTTCATCATGCGGTCGATTTCTTCATCTGTCAAACCTGAGTTAGATTGGATCACAATTGTTTGTTCTTTTTGAGTTCCAAGGTCTTTGGCCTTAACAGATACGATACCGTTCTTGTCGATATCAAATGTTACTTCGATTTGTGGAATACCACGAGGTGCAGCTGGGATATCTGTCAATTGGAAGCGTCCAAGAGTCTTGTTATCTGCTGCCATTGGGCGTTCACCTTGAAGAACATGGATATCAACGGCTGGTTGGTTGTCCGCTGCTGTAGAGAAGACTTGTGATTTAGAAGTTGGAATCGTTGTGTTGCGGTCGATCAGCTTAGTGAAGACGCCACCCATTGTTTCGATACCAAGTGACAATGGTGTTACGTCAAGAAGGACAACGTCTTTGACATCACCAGTAATAACACCACCTTGGATAGCAGCACCCATGGCAACTACTTCATCAGGGTTCACTGATTTGTTTGGTTCTTTACCAGTTTCAGCCTTAACAGCTTCCACAACTGCCGGAATACGAGTTGAACCACCAACAAGGATCACTTCGTCGATTTCTGACAAGCTCAAACCTGCATCTGAAAGAGCTTGACGAACTGGAACTTTTGTACGTTCTACAAGGTCACGAGTCAAATCGTCAAATTTCGCACGAGTCAAGGTCATTTCCAAGTGAAGAGGTCCAGCCTCACCTGCAGTGATGAATGGCAAGCTGATTTGTGTTGAAGTTACACCAGAAAGGTCTTTCTTAGCTTTTTCAGCTGCATCTTTCAAACGTTGCATCGCCATCTTGTCAGCAGACAAGTCAATACCGTTTTCTTTCTTGAATTCTGCTACCAAGTGATCGATGATTTTTTGGTCAAAGTCGTCACCACCGAGTTTGTTGTCCCCTGCAGTTGACAATACATCGAAGACACCGTCACCCAATTCAAGGATAGATACGTCGAATGTACCACCACCAAGGTCGAATACCAAGATTTTTTCTTCTTTGTCAGTCTTGTCCAAACCGTAAGCAAGAGCTGCTGCAGTTGGTTCGTTGACGATACGTTCTACTTCAAGACCAGCGATTTTACCAGCGTCTTTAGTTGCTTGACGTTGAGCGTCGTTGAAGTAAGCTGGGACTGTGATAACTGCTTTGGTTACTTTTTCACCAAGGTATTCTTCAGCGTAACCTTTCAAATATTGAAGAATCATAGCTGAGATTTCTTGTGGAGTGTATTCTTTTCCATTTGCAGAAACTTTTTCAGAAGTTCCCATCTTAGATTTGATAGAGATTACTGTATCTGGGTTTGTAACTGCTTGACGTTTTGCAGCATCACCAACGATGATTTCGCCGTTTTTGAATGAAACTACAGATGGAGTTGTGCGGTTTCCTTCTGGGTTTGCGATGATTTTGCTTTCAGTTCCTTCAAGAACTGCAACTGCTGAGTTTGTTGTACCTAAGTCAATACCGATAATTTTAGACATGTGTTTTTCTCCTTAAATTTTAATTCGAATTTTGATTTTCTTGATATTCCCCTTAAGTGGTGGGGACGTGAGCAACTCCCTTCGGGATTTCATCACTTATTTTTGAGCCTATTGTCTCAAAAATCCCCTGTTTCAGTAGCAAAAACTACTGAAACTTTTACCACGGCGGGCAATATCTTCCTTGCAAGCCTCCGGCTTGCTTTTTATCTTTCTTCATAGTTTATTGTCGTTTCGGACAAGTTCTTAAGTTCTCTAGCCTAGTTATATACTACTACCATAGCTGGGCGTAGGATACGTTCATGGAGTTTGTAGCCTTTTTGGAAGACTTGTGCGATGGTGTCTGCTGGGTGTTCATCGTCTGCTGGGAGAGTTTGGATGGCCATGTGATAGTTATGGTCAAATTCACCGTCAGCTGCAATTTCTTCGATTCCTTCTTCTTTCAAAGCGTGAATCAAGCTCTCTTGCACCATCTCCAATCCTTTTTTGACATCGTCTGTCAAACCTTCAACTGCTAGTGCACGTTCTAAGTTGTCAAGCGATGGTAAGATTGCTTTTGCCAGATCTTGGCTACGATAGCGTTGCAAGTTTTGACGTTCTTCATTGGCACGGCGTTGAATATTTTGCATTTCTGCATGAGCACGAAGGTATTTGTTTTCGAACTCATCTGCACGTTCATTTGCCAAGTCCAACTCAGACTTCTCAGGAGTTGTTTCTTCAGTTGTTTCCACAACTTCCTCTTCTATCATTTCTTCGTTTTGTTTATCTTGGGCCATTTTCGCCTCCTTTAATGATTTCAAAATTAATTTACTTCGTAATGATTACTACTGAGGTAGCGATAAAAATCCGTCAACTTCATGGTCAATACACGGTTGACTACATTGACTTGGTTGACCAATTGCTGGTAATCCAGATTAACCGGACCGATAATCGCTAGAATTCCAAAACCTCGATAAGGAATGAGGAACTTACTGCTAATCACTGCTAGGTTAGCTAGACAGGATTCTTGACTGTCCGCAATACGGACATTTTGCATCTGATCTTCATGCAGACCTTCACGAATCTCTAGAGCCACCTTTTGTGGCTGGTCAAAGAACTGATAGGCCGCTAGATTGGCAAAATTTAAGAGATTGACCTTGCCAGATACTACAATGTTTTCGTTGAACATTTCTTTAAAAATATGTTCAAAGAGATCCATGACATTGTCCGTTGTTGTAAAGTAACGCTGGATAATCTGCGGAATCTCCGTCCGAATCTTGTAGTGAATATCTAGAACAGTGTGTCCTAAGAAACGTTCCTGAATGATGCTCTTCAGTTTCAGCAAATCTTCCTGCAAGAAGTTCCTTGGAATCAGAAATTGACTGGTAACCGTTCGGGACTCGTCTAGGGTAAATACTGCCAAAGCTGTATGTTGCCCCAAAACAACGATATCAAAGGCTGTCAACCGTTGCTTGCTCGGTTCAACATCCAGTGCTACTACCGTGCAGTCACTCAGGTCTGCCAGTAGATTAGCAGCTTCTTGCAGAATATCCTCCAATTTGAAGAATTCCTGATCAAAGGCTTTGACAATCTCATAAACCTCATTCTCAGCCAGTCTGTCAAAAGCCAGCGAGTGTTTCACATAGTACTGAAAACCAGCAACACTTGGCATCCGACCGCTTGAGGTATGAGCCTTCTCAAGCAAACCCTGCTTCTCTAGAGCCGCCATATCATTACGAATGGTAGCACTACTAGAATTAATAGACTCTTGTAGCGCCTTGGATCCGACAGGTTCGTGCGTTTTGGTAAAGATGTCAATAATCAGATTTAAAATATCCTGCTGACGCTCTGTAACCATCTCATCACTCCTCTCTGTCCGATCGCTTAGCACTCCATACATCCGAGTGCTAACTCATGATTCTATTATACACCCTTAGAAGAGAATGTCAAGACAAAAACTCAAAAAATTAGCACTCTTTTGTTAAGAGTGCTAAAAATCAGTCTACAGACCTAGAAACTTACTTCTCATCTACTTGGTATTTCCTTTTAAGTCTGAAAAAGCCGTAGATTAGATAAGAAATTAAACAAGCGTATAAAACGAAAAAGAGAGAACGATTTCTCGTTCTCTCTTCTTAGACTCAGGAATTAAGAAGTCATTTTGTTATTTCCTAAGAGTGGCTTAATCTTTCTTGCGAAGGATAAAAGCTGCTAGGCTTGCAAAGGCAAGACCGATGATTGAAAGAAGACCAGATACTGCTGAGCCTGTGTTTGGTAACAAGGCCTTAGTTTGACTACTTCCTTCTTCTGGTTTGCTATTATTTCCAGAATCTTTATTTGTTGCCGGGGTAAATTCCCAAGTACCGACGAAGTGGGCATCCGCTCCATTGATGGTTTCTGATGCCTTGTCATAAGACTTAAAGCTCCATGTACCTTCTGCTGTCTTAACTTCTGTTTGACTTGGTTGCGTCGGAGTCGCTTGGCTACCATCTTTCAAGTCTGTTTGATCTGATGGAAGCAAGGTTTTCACTTCTTGTGGAAGCTCTTTACCTGGAGTTCCGCTGACAAACTCATGAACTGCTTTATGAGTCACTGTTGGTGCTGGGCTCGCCGTAAATTCCCATGTCCCTACAAATTTAACATCTGAACCGTTGACGGTCTCTGAAGTCTTGTCGTATGACTTGAAGCTCCATGTACCTTCTGCCGTCTTCACTTCTGTTTGACTTGGTTGCGTTGGCGTTACTTTGCTGCCATCTTTCAAGTTTGTTTGGTCTGCTGGAAGCAAGGCTTTCACTTCTTGTGGAAGTTCTTTACCTGGAGTTCCGCTAACAAACTCGTGAACTGCTTTATGAGTCACTGTTGGAACTGGAGTTGCTGTAAATTCCCATGTACCTATAAACTTAACATCTGCTCCATTAATGGTTTCCGATGTCTTATCGTAGGACTTGAAGCTCCATGTGCCTTCTGCTGTCTTCACTTCTGTTTGACTTGGTTTCGTTGGCGTTGCTTGGCTGCCATCTTTCAAGTTTGTTTGGTCTGCTGGAAGCAAGGCTTTCACTTCTTGTGGAAGTTCTTTACCTGGAGTTCCGCTGACAAACTCGTGAACTGCTTTATGAGTCACTGTTGGAACTGGAGTTGCTGTAAATTCCCATGTACCTATAAACTTAACATCTGATCCATTAATTGTTTCAGATGTCTTGTCATAAGACTTGAAGCTCCATGTGCCTTCTGCTGTCTTAACCTCTGTTTGACTTGGTTGCGTTGGCGTTGCTTGGCTGCCATCTTTCAAGTCTGTTTGGTCTGCTGGAAGTAAGGCTTTCACTTCTTGTGGAAGTTCTTTACCTGGGGTTCCGCTAACAAACTCGTGAACTGCTTTATGAGTCACTGTTGGAACTGGGCTTGCTGTAAATTCCCATGTGCCTACAAACTTAACATCTGCCCCATTAATAGTTTCAGAAGTCTTATCGTAGGACTTAAAGCTCCATGTACCTTCTGTGGTCTTCACTTCTGTTTGACTTGGTTGAGTTGGAGTTACTTGGCTGCCGTCCTTCAAGTCTGTTTGGTCTGCTGGAAGCAAGGTTTTCACTTCTTGTGGAAGTTCTTTGCCTGGAGTTCCGCTGACAAACTCGTGAACTGCTTTATGAGTCACTGTTGGAACCGGGCTTGCTGTGAATTCCCATGTGCCTACAAACTTAACATCTGATCCATTAATTGTTTCCGATGTCTTGTCGTAGGACTTGAAGCTCCATGTGCCCTCTGCTGTCTTAACCTCAGTTTGACTTGGTTGAGTTGGAGTCACTTGACTGCCATCTTTCAGATCTGTTTGATCTCCTGGAAGCAAGGCTTTCACTTCTTGTGGAAGTTCTTTTCCTGGCGTTCCGCTGACAAACTCGTGAACTGCTTTATGAGTCACTGTTGGAGCTGAGCTCGCTGTAAATTCCCAAGTACCTACAAACTTAACATCTGAACCGTTGACAGTCTCTGAAGTCTTGTCGTAGGACTTGAAGCTCCAAGTGCCTTCTGCTGTCTTCACTTCTGTTTGACTTGGTTGAGTTGGTGTTGCTTGGCTGCCATCTTTCAAGTTTGTTTGGTCTGCCGGAAGAAGGGCCTTCACTTCTTGTGGAAGCTCTTTACCCGGAGTTCCGCTGACAAACTCGTGAGTTGCCTTATGAGTCACTGTTGGCGCTGGAGTGAATTCCCAGGTGCCTACGAAGTGTGCGTCTGCTCCATTAATGGTCTCTGAAGTCTTGTCGTAGGACTTGAAGCTCCATGTACCTTCTGCTGTCTTAACCTCAGTTTGACTTGGTTGTGTTGGCGTTGCTTGGCTACCGTCTTTCAGTTCTGTTTGATCTGCTGGAAGCAAGGCTTTCACTTCTTGTGGAAGTTCTTTACCTGGAGTTCCGCTTACAAATTCATGTGTTGCTTTGTAGGTTGGTGCTGGAGTAAATTCCCAAGTACCGATAAAGTGGGCATCCGCTCCATTGATGGTTTCTGATGCCTTGTCATAGGACTTGAAGCTCCAAGTACCTTCTGCTGTCTTCACTTCCGTTTTACTTGGCTGAGTTGGAGTCGCTTGACTACCGTCTTTCAAGTCTGTTTGATCTGCTGGAAGCAAGGCTTTCACTTCTTGTGGAAGGTCTTTCCCTGGAGTTCCGCTGACAAATTCATGTGTTGCCTTGTAAGTTGGTGCTGGGGTAAATTCCCAAGTACCGACGAAGTGGGCATCCGCTCCATTGATGGTTTCTGATGCCTTGTCGTAGGACTTGAAGCTCCAAGTACCTTCTGCTGTCTTCACTTCCGTTTTACTTGGCTGAGTTGGAGTCGCTTGACTACCGTCTTTCAAGTCTGTTTGGTCTGCTGGAAGCAAGGCTTTCACTTCTTGTG
>NZ_JAQFJH010000002.1:300000-413459 GCF_030440025.1 Streptococcus sp. SO2 | reverse complement strand
GGATTGAAATTCTAATAGGAGGACACTAGAAAATGGCATTTAAAGACAATGCAGTTGAATTAGAAGAACGCGTAGTTGCTGTCAACCGTGTTACAAAAGTTGTTAAAGGTGGACGTCGTCTTCGTTTCGCAGCTCTTGTTGTTGTTGGTGACCACAACGGTCGCGTAGGATTTGGTACTGGTAAAGCTCAAGAAGTTCCAGAAGCAATCCGCAAAGCAGTAGAAGATGCTAAGAAAAACTTGATTGAAGTTCCTATGGTTGGGACAACAATCCCACACGAAGTTCTTTCAGAATTCGGTGGAGCTAAAGTATTGTTGAAACCTGCTGTAGAAGGTTCTGGAGTTGCCGCTGGTGGTGCAGTTCGTGCCGTTGTGGAATTGGCAGGTGTGGCAGATATTACATCTAAATCACTTGGTTCTAACACTCCAATCAACATTGTTCGCGCAACTGTTGAAGGTTTGAAACAATTGAAACGCGCTGAAGAAGTTGCTGCCCTTCGTGGTATTTCAGTTTCTGATTTGGCATAAGAAAGGGGATAAAATGGCTCAAATTAAAATTACTTTGACTAAGTCTCCAATCGGACGCATTCCATCACAACGTAAAACTGTTGTAGCACTTGGACTTGGCAAATTGAACAGCTCTGTTATCAAAGAAGACAACGCTGCTATCCGTGGTATGATTACTGCAGTATCTCACTTGGTAACAGTTGAAGAAGTAAACTAATGAATTTTTAGGGGATGTGGCAATACTCATCCCCTAAAACTAGGTATAGTCATCTAAGATGACAATGTATAGGCGAGTTGATAAGGGAGACAACCTTTTCTCTCTTATCGGCGCTAGCATTTTACAAAAGAGGAGAAAATAATAATGAAACTTCATGAATTGAAACCTGCAGAAGGTTCTCGTAAAGTACGTAACCGTGTTGGTCGTGGTACTTCATCAGGTAACGGTAAAACATCTGGTCGCGGTCAAAAAGGTCAAAAAGCTCGTAGCGGTGGCGGAGTTCGCCTCGGTTTTGAAGGTGGACAAACTCCATTGTTCCGTCGTCTTCCAAAACGTGGATTCACTAACATCAACGCTAAAGAATACGCAATTGTAAACCTTGACCAATTGAACGTCTTTGAAGACGGTGCAGAAGTAACTCCAGTTGTACTTATCGAAGCAGGAATTGTGAAAGCTGAAAAATCAGGAGTTAAAATTCTTGGTAACGGTGAGTTGACTAAGAAATTGACTGTGAAAGCAGCTAAATTCTCTAAATCAGCTGAGGAAGCTATCACTGCTAAAGGTGGTTCTGTAGAAGTCATCTAAGAGAGGTGACCCATGTTTTTTAAATTACTAAAAGAAGCGCTCAAGGTTAAACAAGTTCGATCAAAAATTCTCTTTACGATTTTTATCATTCTTGTTTTCCGTATTGGGACAAGTATCACTGTTCCAGGTGTGAATGCAAAAAGTTTAGAAGCTCTCAGTGGTTTATCTTTCTTGAACATGCTTAGTCTTGTTTCAGGGAATGCCATGAAGAACTTCTCCGTTTTTGCACTCGGGGTAAGTCCGTATATCACTGCTTCAATCGTTGTTCAATTGCTACAAATGGATATTTTACCGAAGTTTGTAGAATGGGGTAAACAAGGGGAAGTAGGACGGAGAAAACTAAACCAAGCTACTCGTTATATTGCACTTGTGCTTGCATTTGTTCAATCTATCGGGATTACAGCAGGATTTAACACTCTATCTGGAGCAAAATTATTAACGACAGCGTTAACACCACAAGTCTTTGTTACTATCGGTATTATCCTCACAGCAGGTAGTATGATTGTAACTTGGCTCGGGGAACAAATTACAGATAAGGGATACGGTAACGGTGTTTCTATGATCATCTTTGCAGGTATTGTTGCTTCAATTCCTGAGATGATTAAAGGCATCTATGTTGACTACTTCGTCAATATTCCAAGTAGCCGTTTGACTTCATCTATTATCTTTGTCGTTATTTTGATTATCGCTGTCTTGTTGATTGTTTACTTTACAACCTTTGTTCAACAGGCAGAATATAAAATTCCAATCCAATATACAAAAGTTGCTCAAGGAGCCCCATCAAGCTCATACCTTCCATTGAAGGTAAACCCAGCGGGGGTTATCCCAGTTATCTTTGCAAGTTCCATTACAGCAGCACCTGCAGCCATTCTTCAGTTTTTGAGTGCTACAGGTCATGATTGGGCTTGGGTACGTACAGCACAGGAAATGTTATCTACAACATCTCCGACAGGTGTTGCTATGTATGCCTTGTTGATCATTCTCTTTACATTCTTCTATACATTTGTACAGATCAATCCAGAGAAAGCAGCAGAAAACTTGCAAAAGAGTGGAGCCTACATTCATGGTGTCCGTCCTGGTAAGGGAACTGAAGAGTTCATGTCGAAACTTCTTCGTCGCCTTGCGACTGTCGGATCAATCTTCCTTGGTGTGATTTCAATCTTGCCGATTGTGGCAAAAGATGTCTTTGGTCTTTCAGAAGCTGTTGCTTTTGGGGGAACTAGTCTTTTGATCATTATCTCAACCGGTATCGAAGGAATCAAACAACTTGAAGGTTACCTATTGAAACGTAAGTATGTTGGTTTCATGGATAAAACAGAATAAAAGCAAAATTATTTTTGCTTAGAGAGTGGAGTATGAAGGTCTATCTATCAGAGAGATTTTCGTCTCCCCTCTTCTATTTTGTTTTTAAATAGGGGTTGAAACGAATTTCTGCTTCTATTTAAATACAAAATAAGGAGATCCTATCATGAATCTTTTGATTATGGGCTTACCTGGAGCAGGTAAGGGAACGCAAGCAGCTAAAATTGTGGAGCAATTCCACGTGGCACACATTTCAACTGGAGATATGTTCCGTGCTGCTATGGCTAATCAAACTGAAATGGGTGTACTTGCCAAGTCATATATTGACAAAGGTGAGTTGGTTCCGGATGAAGTTACAAATGGAATTGTTAAAGAACGCCTTTCTCAGGACGACATCAAAGAAACAGGTTTCTTGTTGGATGGTTACCCACGTACGATTGAACAAGCTCATGCCTTGGACAAAACATTGGCGGAACTTGGTATCGAACTAGAAGGCGTGATCAATATCGAAGTGAACCCAGATTGTCTCTTGGAACGTTTGAGTGGTCGTATCATCCACCGCGAAACAGGTGAAACCTTCCACAAAGTTTTCAACCCACCAGTTGACTATAAAGAGGAAGATTATTACCAACGTGAAGATGATAAACCTGAGACAGTGAAGCGTCGTTTGGATGTGAATATCGCCCAAGGTGAACCAATCATTGCTCACTACCGTGCCAAAGGATTGGTCCACGATATCGAAGGAAATCAAGATATCAATGATGTGTTCAAAGACATCGAAAAAGTATTGACAAATTTGAAATAAAGCGTTTTTCACACTTGCAAAAAATCGCTACAAATGTTATACTGAGATAGTCTGACTTATAATTGTTGTCTCTGTTTTCAGAGGCATCGAATCGAAATTTATGGAGGTGCTTTTGCGTGGCAAAAGACGATGTGATTGAAGTTGAAGGCAAAGTAGTCGATACAATGCCTAACGCAATGTTTACGGTTGAACTTGAAAATGGACATCAGATTTTAGCAACAGTTTCTGGTAAAATTCGTAAAAACTATATTCGTATTTTAGCGGGAGATCGTGTTACTGTCGAGATGAGTCCATATGACTTGACACGTGGACGTATCACTTACCGCTTTAAATAATCGAAAAACTTGGAGGGATAAGAAATGAAAGTAAGACCATCGGTCAAACCAATTTGCGAATACTGTAAAGTAATTCGTCGTAATGGTCGTGTTATGGTAATTTGCCCAGCAAATCCAAAACACAAACAACGTCAAGGATAAGATAGAAAGGAGAAAAAATGGCTCGTATTGCTGGAGTTGACATTCCAAATGACAAACGCGTAGTAATCTCATTGACTTACGTTTATGGTATCGGACTTGCAACATCTAAGAAAATTTTGGCTGCTGCTGGAATCTCAGAAGATGTTCGTGTACGTGACCTTACATCAGATCAAGAGGATGCTATCCGTCGTGAAGTGGATGCAATCAAAGTTGAAGGTGACCTTCGTCGTGAAGTAAACTTGAACATCAAACGTTTGATGGAAATCGGTTCTTACCGTGGTATTCGTCACCGTCGTGGACTTCCTGTCCGTGGACAAAACACTAAAAACAACGCTCGCACTCGTAAAGGTAAAGCTGTTGCGATTGCTGGTAAGAAAAAATAATATAGGAGGTAAAAGTCTTGGCTAAACCAACACGTAAACGTCGTGTGAAAAAGAATATCGAATCTGGTATTGCTCATATTCACGCTACATTTAATAACACTATTGTTATGATTACTGATGTGCATGGTAATGCAATTGCTTGGTCATCAGCTGGTGCTCTTGGTTTCAAAGGTTCTCGTAAATCTACACCATTCGCTGCTCAAATGGCTTCTGAAGCTGCTGCTAAATCTGCACAAGAACACGGTCTTAAATCAGTTGAAGTTACTGTAAAAGGTCCAGGTTCTGGTCGTGAGTCAGCTATTCGTGCGCTTGCTGCCGCTGGTCTTGAAGTAACAGCAATTCGTGATGTGACTCCAGTGCCACACAATGGTGCTCGTCCTCCAAAACGTCGCCGTGTATAATCATCGCATTACACTGCTTTTCGTTTAAGAGGGAGTAACTAAATGATTGAGTTTGAAAAACCAAATATAACAAAAATTGATGAAAATAAAGATTATGGCAAGTTTGTAATCGAACCACTTGAACGTGGCTACGGTACAACTCTTGGTAACTCTCTTCGTCGTGTACTACTAGCTTCTCTACCAGGAGCAGCAGTGACATCTATCAACATTGAAGGTGTCTTGCATGAGTTCGACACAGTTCCAGGTGTTCGTGAAGACGTGATGCAAATCATTCTGAACATTAAAGGGATTGCAGTGAAATCATACGTTGAAGACGAAAAAATCATTGAACTGGACGTTGAAGGTCCTGCTGAAATTACAGCTGGAGACATTTTGACTGACAGTGATATTGAGATTGTAAATCCAGATCATTATCTCTTTACAATCGGTGAAGGTTCTTCTCTAAAAGCGACAATGACTGTTAACAGTGGTCGTGGATATGTACCTGCTGATGAAAACAAAAAAGATAATGCACCAGTTGGAACACTTGCTGTAGATTCTATTTATACACCAGTTACAAAAGTCAACTATCAAGTAGAGCCTGCTCGTGTAGGTAGCAATGATGGATTTGACAAATTAACCCTTGAAATCTTGACTAATGGAACAATTATTCCAGAAGATGCTTTAGGGCTTTCAGCACGTATCTTGACAGAACATCTTGATTTGTTTACAAATCTTACTGAGATTGCTAAGTCAACTGAAGTGATGAAAGAAGCTGATACTGAATCTGACGATCGTATTTTGGATCGTACGATTGAGGAACTGGACTTGTCTGTGCGTTCATACAACTGTTTGAAACGTGCCGGTATCAATACTGTGCATGATTTGACAGAAAAATCTGAAGCAGAGATGATGAAAGTACGAAATCTTGGACGCAAGAGTTTGGAAGAAGTGAAACTCAAACTCATTGACTTGGGTCTTGGATTAAAAGATAAATAAAGGAGGAATACATGGCTTACCGTAAACTAGGACGCACTAGCTCACAACGTAAAGCAATGCTTCGCGATTTGACAACTGACCTTTTGATCAACGAATCAATCGTGACAACTGAAGCTCGTGCTAAAGAAATCCGTAAAACTGTTGAAAAAATGATTACTCTAGGTAAACGTGGTGATTTGCATGCACGTCGTCAAGCAGCTGCTTTCGTACGTAATGAAATCGCATCTGAAAACTATGATGAAGCAACTGATAAGTACACTTCTACTACAGCACTTCAAAAATTGTTCTCAGAAATCGCACCTCGTTATGCTGAACGTAACGGTGGATACACTCGTATCCTTAAAACTGAACCACGTCGTGGTGATGCTGCGCCAATGGCGATCATCGAATTAGTATAAAATCATCAATTTTGTTGAGTGTTATGATGATGGAGTCTTGTGCTCTTAGTCTAGCTCTGGTCTACCGCTGGGACTTCGGTCCTAGCGGGAACACTCATCATCATTTGATAGGGTAGACGCTTGTTTACGAAATTGTTTTTTTCTTAAGAACAACTTCGTAAGCAGGCGTTTTTTAGTATTTTCTATGGAAATATGCTATACTAGGAAAAAAGAAAATCAAAAACGTTCAGGTTTTCTAAAAATCGTCGAAATGGGGTATAAGGATGAAGGCTATTATTACAGTGGTTGGTAAGGACAAGGCTGGGATCGTTGCAGGCGTGTCTACTAAGATTGCAGACTTGGGTTTGAATATTGACGATATTTCTCAGACGGTGTTGGATGAATACTTTACTATGATGGCGGTCGTTTCTAGTGACGAAAAACAGGATTTCACTTATCTACGAAATGAGTTTGAAACTTTCGGTCAGACCTTGAATGTCAAAATCAATATTCAAAGTGCGGCGATTTTTGACGCTATGTATAATATCTAGGAGGTTATCATGGATATTAGACAAGTTACAGAAACCATTGCCATGATCGAGGAGCAGAACTTCGATATAAGAACCATCACCATGGGGATTTCCCTTTTGGACTGTATTGATCCAGATATCAATCGTGCTGCTGAAAAGATTTACCAAAAAATCACCACTAAAGCTGCAAATTTAGTGGCTGTAGGAGATGAAATTGCTGCAGAACTTGGGATTCCTATTGTTAATAAACGGGTATCGGTGACTCCGATTTCATTGATTGGTGCTGCGACTGATGCGACAGACTATCTTGTTTTGGCAAAGGCACTTGACAAGGCTGCCAAGGAGATTGGTGTTGACTTTATCGGTGGATTCTCTGCCTTGGTACAAAAAGGCTACCAAAAAGGAGATGAAATTCTCATCAATTCTATCCCACGCGCTCTAGCTGAGACAGACAAGGTTTGTTCGTCTGTTAACATTGGCTCAACTAAGTCAGGTATCAACATGACTGCGGTCGCTGATATGGGACGTATCATCAAGGAAACAGCGAACTTATCAGATATGGGTGCGGCCAAATTGGTCGTATTTGCTAACGCTGTTGAGGACAATCCTTTTATGGCAGGGGCCTTTCATGGTGTTGGCGAAGCAGATGTTATCATCAATGTCGGGGTTTCGGGTCCTGGTGTGGTCAAGCGTGCCTTGGAAAAGGTTCGTGGAGAGAGCTTTGATGTAGTAGCGGAAACAGTCAAGAAAACAGCCTTTAAGATTACTCGTATCGGTCAGCTGGTTGGACAAATGGCGAGTGAACGCCTTGGTGTTGACTTTGGAATTGTCGACCTAAGCTTGGCACCTACTCCTGCAGTTGGTGATTCTGTGGCTCGTGTCCTTGAGGAAATGGGCCTAGAAACAGTTGGTACGCATGGGACAACGGCTGCCCTCGCTCTTTTGAATGACCAAGTTAAGAAGGGCGGAGTGATGGCTTGTAACCAAGTCGGTGGCTTGTCAGGTGCTTTTATCCCCGTTTCTGAAGATGAGGGGATGATTGCTGCGGTGCAAGATGGCTCTCTGAATTTAGAGAAACTAGAAGCCATGACGGCTATCTGTTCAGTTGGACTGGATATGATTGCCATTCCGGAAGATACGCCTGCTGAAACCATTGCAGCTATGATTGCAGATGAGGCGGCAATCGGTGTTATTAACATGAAAACGACAGCTGTTCGTATTATTCCAAAAGGCAAAGAAGGCGATATGATTGAGTTTGGTGGCTTGCTAGGGACAGCTCCAGTGATGAAAGTCAACGGGGCTTCGTCTGTTGATTTCATCTCTCGCGGTGGGCAAATCCCAGCTCCAATCCATAGTTTTAAAAATTGAGAAAAAGTGAGATGATTTAAGTTGTTTTTAAGGATGGATGTGTATACTATAATCATTAAATGAAGACCTCCTAACTTTGTTTAATAGAAATCCTAAACTTTTTCATAATAATCTCCTAGGGAAGCTACCATGAGGGTAGCTTTTCTTTTGGATAATTTACAAATGTTGGCTTTGCTTTTGAAAGCCGAATATTTCTTTGATCCATGATATAATAGAAGAAAATGGAGGATAGAAAATGTCTAAAGTAAGATTGTATTTGGTCCGTCATGGGAAAACGATGTTTAACACCATTGGACGTGCTCAAGGATGGAGTGATACACCTCTGACTGCAGAAGGTGAGTTGGGAATCCATGAACTGGGAATTGGCTTGAGAGAGTCTGGCTTGCAGTTTGACCGCGCTTATTCCAGTGATTCAGGTCGCACTATTCAAACCATGGGAATTATCCTAGAAGAACTTGGACTACAGGGGAAAATCCCTTACCGCATGGACAAGCGCATCAGAGAGTGGTGCTTTGGTAGTTTTGATGGGGCCTATGATGGGGACCTCTTTATGGGATTGATTCCGAGAATTTTCAATGTAGACCATGTTCATCAGTTGTCCTATGCAGAACTAGCAGAAGGTTTGGTAGAGGTTGATACTGCAGGCTGGGCTGAAGGTTGGGAAAAACTCAGTGGTCGAATCAAGGAAGGCTTTGAAGCGATTGCTAAAGAAATGGAAGAACAAGGTGGGGGTAATGCCCTCGTTGTGAGCCATGGAATGACGATTGGTACCATTGTTTATCTGATCAATGGCATGCATCCGCATGGTCTCGATAATGGTAGCGTGACGATTCTTGAATATGAGGACGGTCAGTTTAGCGTAGAAGTTGTTGGTGACCGTAGTTATCGAGAGCTCGGACGTGAGAAGATGTTAGAGACAAATAGTTAATAGAAGTTAGCTCCGATTAGGAGCTAACTTTTTTTCCTGTTAAATAAGTTGGATTTGCGACCCAGTATTTCTTGTTATCCAAGTCTAAAAGAACATTTCTCGTCTTTCAAATTCCCTCAAAAATGGTATAATAGTAACATCACAAAATTGGAGAGAGACCATGAGTTTTTACAATCATAAAGAAATTGAGCCTAAGTGGCAGGGCTACTGGGCAGAACATCATACATTTAAGACAGGAACAGATGCATCAAAACCGAAGTTTTATGCTCTCGACATGTTCCCATATCCTTCAGGAGCTGGATTGCACGTAGGACACCCAGAAGGCTACACAGCGACTGATATCCTTAGCCGTTACAAACGTGCGCAAGGCTACAATGTCCTTCACCCAATGGGTTGGGATGCCTTTGGTTTGCCTGCAGAGCAATACGCTATGGATACGGGGAATGACCCGGCAGAATTTACAGCGGAAAACATTGCCAACTTCAAACGTCAAATCAATGCGCTTGGATTCTCTTACGACTGGGATCGTGAAGTCAACACAACAGATCCAAACTACTACAAATGGACTCAGTGGATCTTCACCAAGCTTTACGAAAAAGGTTTAGCTTATGAAGCGGAAGTGCCAGTAAACTGGGTTGAGGAATTGGGGACGGCCATTGCCAACGAAGAAGTCCTTCCTGACGGAACTTCTGAGCGTGGAGGCTATCCAGTTGTCCGCAAACCGATGCGCCAATGGATGCTTAAAATCACTGCCTATGCGGAGCGTTTGCTTAATGACTTGGATGATCTTGACTGGCCAGAGTCTATCAAGGACATGCAACGCAACTGGATTGGTAAATCAACTGGTGCTAATGTAACTTTCAAAGTGAAAGGGACTGACAAGGAATTTACCGTCTTTACGACACGTCCAGATACCCTTTTCGGTGCGACTTTCACTGTATTGGCGCCTGAGCATGATTTGGTAGATGCTATCGTCAGTCCAGAACAAGCTGAAGCCGTAGCAGACTACAAACACCAAGCTAGCCTCAAGTCTGACTTGGCTCGTACCGACCTTGCCAAGGAAAAAACAGGGGTTTGGACTGGTGCTTATGCTATCAACCCTGTCAATGGTAAGGAAATTCCAATCTGGATCGCCGACTATGTTCTTGCGAGCTATGGAACAGGTGCCGTTATGGCTGTGCCAGCCCACGACCAACGTGACTGGGAATTTGCCAAACAATTTGACCTTCCAATCGTAGAAGTGCTAGAAGGTGGAAATGTAGCAGAAGCTGCCTATACTGAAGATGGTCTTCATGTCAATTCAGACTTCCTAGATGGACTGAACAAAGAAGAAGCGATTGCTAAAATTGTGGCTTGGTTGGAAGAGAAAGGTTGTGGACAAGAGAAGGTTACCTACCGTCTCCGCGACTGGCTCTTTAGCCGTCAACGTTACTGGGGTGAGCCAATCCCAATCATTCATTGGGAAGATGGGACTTCAACAGCTGTTCCTGAAAGTGAATTGCCACTTGTCTTGCCAGTCACCAAGGATATCCGTCCTTCAGGTACTGGGGAAAGCCCATTGGCTAACTTGACCGACTGGTTGGAAGTGACGCGTGAAGATGGTGTCAAAGGTCGTCGTGAAACCAACACCATGCCACAATGGGCTGGTTCAAGCTGGTACTACCTCCGCTATATTGACCCGCACAATACTGAGAAATTGGCTGATGAGGACCTCCTCAAACAATGGTTGCCAGTAGATATCTACGTGGGTGGTGCAGAGCATGCTGTACTTCACTTGCTCTATGCTCGTTTCTGGCACAAATTCCTCTATGACCTCGGTGTTGTTCCGACTAAGGAACCATTCCAAAAACTCTTTAACCAAGGGATGATTTTGGGAACAAGCTACCGTGACCACCGTGGAGCTCTTGTAGCGACTGATAAGGTTGAAAAACGTGACGGTTCTTTCTTCCATGTGGAAACAGGAGAAGAGTTGGAGCAAGCACCAGCCAAGATGTCTAAATCACTCAAGAACGTTGTCAATCCAGACGATGTGGTGGAACAATATGGTGCCGATACCCTTCGTGTCTATGAAATGTTCATGGGACCACTTGATGCTTCTATCGCTTGGTCAGAAGAAGGCCTGGAAGGAAGCCGTAAGTTCCTCGACCGTGTTTACCGTTTGATTACAAGTAAAGAAATTGTTGCGGAAAATAATGGTGCTCTTGACAAGGTTTATAACGAAACCGTTAAATCTGTTACTGAGCAAATCGAATCCATGAAATTCAACACAGCTATTGCCCAACTTATGGTCTTTGTCAACGCTGCTAATAAGGAAGACAAACTCTATGTGGACTACGCCAAAGGCTTTATCCAATTGATTGCCCCATTTGCACCTCATTTGGCAGAAGAACTCTGGCAAACAGTTGCTGCAACAGGTGAGTCCATCTCTTATGTAGCTTGGCCAACTTGGGACGAAAGTAAATTGGTTGAAGATGAAATCGAAATCGTCGTCCAAATCAAAGGAAAAGTTCGTTCCAAATTGATGGTTGCTAAAGACCTATCACGCGAAGAATTGCAAGAAATCGCTCTGGCTGATGAAAAAGTTAAAGCAGAAATTGACGGCAAGGAAATCGTGAAGGTGATTGCGGTACCTAACAAACTCGTTAATATCGTCGTTAAATAACGAGTTTATTATCTCTATCTGCCACCTTCAATAGTCCACTGGACTATTGAAGCCAACTAAATTGGTTAATATTGTTGTGAAATAAGATAGGAATCCTCCAGAGCTGAACTCTGGAGGATTTTTTGAATTTTTTCATGAAAGTATGATATACTATGTGCAATTATAAAGTTTGAAAAGTAAAACAAGGAGAAAACAATGCCAGTAAACGAATATGGTCAGATAATTGGTGAGCCAATGAAAGGTTATACACCAGGTGAATTGCCTTCCATTGATTTCTTAGAAGGGCGCTACACTCGGATAGAGCCTCTTTCGGTAGAAAAGCATGCGGAGGATTTACTAGCTGTTTATGGCCCAGATACTCCTCGGGAGATGTGGACCTACCTCTTTCAGGAACCAGTGGCAGATATGGAGGAACTGGTTACCGTTTTAAATCAGATGTTGGCTCGTAAGGACCGTTTTTACTATGCGATTATAGACAAGGCAACTGGTAAGGCCTTGGGAACCTTTTCGCTTATGCGCATCGACCAAAATAATCGTGTAGTTGAAGTTGGGACTGTTATTTTTTCTCCAGAGCTAAGGGGAACACGAATAGGGACAGAAGCCCAGTATCTCTTGGCGCGCTATGTGTTTGAGGAGCTTAACTATCGTCGCTATGAGTGGAAATGTGATTCTCTAAATATCCCATCAAGACGAGCCGCGGAGCGTTTGGGCTTTGTCTATGAAGGAACTTTCCGCCAGGCAGTTGTTTATAAGGGGCGCACGAGGGATACGGATTGGCTCTCTATGATTGATAAGGACTGGCCTCAAGTCAAAGCTCGTTTAGAAACATGGTTGGCTCCTGAAAATTTTGATAAAAATGGACGACAGTACAAGAGCTTGAGAGAACTTTAAGAGGTGTTGACATGATCACTATTAAAAAGCAAGAAATTGTCAAGTTAGAGGATGTTTTGCATCTCTATCAGGCTGTCGGTTGGACAAATTATACCCATCAACCTCAGATGCTGGAGAAGGCCTTGTCTCACTCATTAGCGATTTATCTGGCACTTGATGGAGATGCTGTGGTGGGTTTGGTCCGTTTGGTTGGAGATGGTTTCTCATCGATTTTTGTCCAGGATTTGATCGTTTTGCCTAGCTATCAACGCCAAGGGATTGGTAGCGACTTAATGAAAGAGGCTTTAGGTGATTACAAAGATGCCTATCAAGTCCAACTAGTGACCGATCAGACAGAAAAAACCTTGGGATTCTATCGTTCTCTGGGATTTGAAACCTTATCTACTTATGATTGTACAGGAATGATTTGGGTGGATAGAAAAAGATAAAAAAATCATTTTTTCTTAAGTAAAGTTTAAGTCTTTTCCTGTATTATATAATCATTAAATGAAGACCTCCTAACTTTGTTTAATGTAATCCTAAACTTTTCTTTTTCATCATAATCTCCTAAAGAAGTCACCCAATCAGGTGGCTTTTTTATGACTTGGAGAGGAAAAATCCATTTGAAAAAAATTTTTAAAAAAATGATAAATCAGGAGAAAAGTTAAGTTAGCTTTAAGATTCATCTTGTATTATATAATCATTAAATAAAGACCTCCTAATACTCTTCGAAAATCTTACCATACTTCGTTAGAGTCGACTTAGCTAACTATAGTTATGCTTGCGTCTATCTGCCTAGTCTGATTTCGATTTTCATTGAGTACCCTTTATTTAATGAAATCCTAAACTTTTCTTTTTCATAATAATCTCCCTAATGAAGCCACCAAATTCGGTGGCTTTTTTGTTTGAAAAAACTCCTTAGAAAAGACTAAGGAGAAAGAATCATGTTTTCTTTTTAAGTTGTTGATTTCGATACTGTCTAGGTGTTAGGAGATAGTGCTGCTTAAATTGACGGTTGAAGTTTGAAAGGTTGGTGAAGCCGACCTGGCTTGCAATTTCTTGAATGCTGAGGTTGGTTTGGACGAGTTTCTCACAGGATTTTTCAAGACGTAACTGGAGCAGGTAGTCCATACAACTGGCTCCAGTATGTAGCTTGAAAATACTCATAAAGTGATTTTTACTATATCCAAATGTTGCAGCCAGTTGCTCAATATGAATGGGTTCTGAGTAGTGCTGTTCAAGGTAGCAAATCACTTCTTTTAGTTTTTGGTATTTTTGGTAGGTATCATCTGTATAGTGTCGATTGACGTATCTATACTTAAAGAGAAGATGAAGCAATTCGTATAGTTTAGATTTTATGAGTAGATCGTAGTATATGCCTTTTTCTTCAAGGATAGAAAAAAGGGAAAGAAGGCAGGATTGAATTTGATCATAGGCCTTATCGCCTGGTGATATTTGAGGAGTGAGGCAAAAGTGACCGGAGTGGAGGGGTTGGATATAGCGTTGGCTAAAGCTGTCAATTTGACTTCTCCCAAGATAATCTAGATGAATCCGAAAGCTGGTAGAAAGTAGTTCTTGATCTTTATGAGAATAGATAGAATGGAGAGAGGTCGGTTGGATAAGAAAAATATCTCCTTCGCGACTTTCAAAGCGTTCTGAGTTGATATGAACGATGGCAGAACCCTTTGTAACGTAAATAATCTCTAGTTCAGGATGACAATGATAGATTGTGTCAGGTGACTTTTTGGATAAGATTTGTTTTTCAAAATCATATGGGAAGTCAGATGGGTTATCTCGTAAGAAACGTGAACGGTCTGCCATGGTAAATCCTCCCAATATACTATTACTACTTTTATTATACCAAAAAAACTTCCTTATCTAGGAAGTTTTCGGGCTTTAAGCTTTCTTTTTCATATAAAAAATAGTAAGAACAAGTCCAATGAAGGCCAAAGCAATAGCAACATAAAAAGCTACACTATAATTTCCATTATTAGCCATTGCCATTTGAACAGCGACTTTGGGAGCGAAAAATGCTGCTAAAGAATATCCAGTGAAGACGATACCGTAGTTGACCCCTTGATTTGCAGGACCGTAATTTTCCATGACGATAGATGGGAAGACCCCCATAACACCGCCAAAGCAGATACCAAGTCCAATAATTCCTAAGGTAAACCCGAGTTGACCAGGGACGATAGTTAGGGAGAATAAAGCTAGGACAATGACAGAATAGATAATCAATAAGGTCTTTGAACGGCCGATTTTATCAGAAAGTGATCCCCAGATAAAACGACCACTAGAGTTTGCGATTGAATAAAGAGAGACATAGAGAGCTGCAGTGCCTGCAGAGAGTCCAAACATTGATTGACCGATTGGTGATGCTTGAGAGGCAATCATCAAACCAGAAAAGGCGCCAACAAAGAACATGCTAATGATAATGTAAAACAGAGGACTTTGTAGCATTTGTTTCCAGTTTTTATTAGTAGGTCCTTGTTTGGTTGGGATAGGAGCTTTCCAGCCTGCTGGTTGGTAGCCGCTTGGAGCTGCCTTAATAAAGAAAATTGCACAGATGATAACAACAATATAGACTAGCCCAATTGTACGAAAAGCAAAGAAGGCATCTTGTTTTTGAATGAGATTGCTCGCGACTGGAGAAGCGATGACTGCGGCAAATCCCATGCCACCTGTCAGAATTCCAGAGGCTAAGCCACGTTTATCAGGGAAGAGGCGAAGTGAATTGGAGAGGGCACCTGAATAGGCAAAACCTTGACCAAGCCCGGCCATTAATCCATAGGTCAAATAAAGCATGGCTGGTGAATTGGCATAGCCGGTTAAGTAAAATCCGCTAGCAAATAGAAGAGCGCCGAGGGCGATGGTCCATTTTACATAACCTTTGTCAACTAAATAACCTCCGAGAATCATGGGGATAGGGCCTATTGCAGAGTTGATAGCAAATGCTAACATAATATCAGACATGGACCAGCCTGTTGAACTGCTAAGTGGTCCGGCAAAAACAGAAAAGGAATAGACGGCACCTGTACAAAGAAGAATGGCTGTAGACGCGACTAAAATCCTCCAACGATTGAATGTCTCTTTCATAAAAACATCCTCCTTAAATGTATATTTTTTCACCAAGACTATATCATAGTTAAGGAAACCGGTCAATAGTTTATGAAGATATTTTGTTAATTTTTTCACGAACTTGTACTAAAGTACGATAATCTGATAGAATAACACGGTCTTTATTATCAAGGATTTACAAGATTTTCTAAAGTAGTATAATGAAAGTAGATTAAATAAATGAAAGGGGTACCAAGATGAAACTAGTTGCTATCGTTGGAACCAATTCAGATCGCTCAACCAATCGGAAACTCTTGAAATTTATGCAAAAGCACTTTTCGGATAAAGCCGACATTGAGGTATTGGAAATCAAACAATTGCCAGCCTTTAACGAACCTGAGGACAAGCTAGCGCCAGCTGAAGTTCAAGCTTTTTCAGAAAAAATTCTTGCCGCAGATGGTATGATTATTTCAACACCTGAGTACGACCACACGATACCAGCACCTTTGGCCTCTGCTTTGGAGTGGATTGCTTATACCAGTCGTGCCTTAATCAATAAACCGACGATGATTGTTGGTGCTTCTCTCGGTTTGCTGGGAACATCTAGAGCGCAGGCACATTTACGTCAGATTTTAGATGCGCCGGAGCTTAAAGCGAGAGTTATGCCGGGTACAGAGTTCTTTCTAGGTCATTCTGAGCAAGTCCTGGATGATGAGTGTCATTTGAACAATCCTGAAAAGGTTGCAGAACTAGAAGAACATTTTTCAGAGTTTCAAAACTTTGTTGAATTAACAAAGGCTTTGGTCAAACCAGAAGATACAAATCGTAAGAAATCTTTCATTTGGGAAGAATGGTTGAAAGCATAAGTATTTCAAGAAAGGAGAACAATCCATGAAATTAGTAGCTATTGTTGGGACTAATGCAAAAAAATCCTATAATCGCAACCTCTTGCAATTTATGAAAAGACATTTTGCTCAGAAAGCGGATATTGAGATTTTAGAGATAACAGATGTACCAATGTTCAATGAAACAGATGATCAAACAGATACACCTATTATTCAGAAGTTTAATCAAGCTATTTCAAAAGCTGATGGTGTCATTATCTCGACACCCGAGCACAATCATACGATTCCATCAAGTTTGAATAGCTTGCTCGAGTGGTTGTCTTTTAACATTCATCCGCTAGACGGAAAGCCGACAATGATTGTCGGAGCTTCTTACGATATTCAAGGTTCTTCACGAGCCCAACTTCATCTTCGTCAGATTTTGGATGCTCCTGGGGTAAATGCAACAGTTATGCCAGGTAGTGAGTTTTTACTTGGTCGAGCGCATCGAGCATTTGATGATAATGGAGATTTGATTGATGAGCGAACCGTTGATTTCCTAGATAGTTGTTTTTATCGCTTCCTTCGCTTTGTATCCGTTGCAAACCAACTAAACCTTCCTGAAGAAGTTCGCTTTGAACCGGGGACTTACCATGTTACAACTGAAGGCCATAATGGTAAATTACCGATGGATGTAACGGTTTCTGAGGACCGTATTGAAAAAATCGAAATCGATTCTTCTGGAGAATCTTCAGGAATCGCAGATGTCGTCTTTACCCGTATTCCAGCAGAAATCATTGAGGGGCAAACATTAAATGTTGATGCGGTGTCAGGAGCTTCTGTGACTTCAAATGGTGTTTTAGATGGAGTTGCGCGTGCAGTCAAACAAGCCGGTGCAAATCCAGATGTTTTACGGAAGCGTTCAAAAGCGCCATCTGCCCTAGATAAAGAAGATAAGACCTATCAGGCAGATGTTGTCATCGTCGGAGGCGGAGGAGCTGGATTAGCTGCAGCGGCTGCAGTCTTACAAGCTGGTAAGAAGCCAATTGTTGTTGAGAAATTTCCTGCAATTGGAGGAAATACTGTTCGTGCAGGTGGTCCAATGAATGCACCAGATCCAGCATGGCAAGGAACCTTCGCAGCTCATCCAGGTGAGGCACATACGCTTCAAGAATTGATTGCGACAGATGAATCAACGATTGATCCAGAATATCTAGAGGACTTTAGAGCCTTGAAAGTTGAGGTTGAGCAGTATTTGCAGGACCCGAGCTATTTGTTCGATTCTACCTTGCTCTATCGTATCCAAACCTATATCGGTGGGAAACGAAAAGATTTACAAGGGAATGAAATTCATGGCCAATACGATTTGGTTTCTGTTTTAACCGAACGGGCCCTAGAGTCTGTTCGTTGGTTGGAAGACATCGGCGTTGAATTTGTTCGTAGCGAAGTGACAATGCCAGTTGGAGCCCTTTGGCGTCGTGGCCATAAGCCGGTTCAACCAATGGGGTATGCCTTTATATCTGTCCTACAAAAATATGTTCTAGAACATGGTGGCAAGATTTTGACAGATTCTCCAGTTAAAGAATTGCTTGTAAAAGACGGGGCTGTCAAGGGTGTCAGAGCAGAAGGTCGAAACGGTCAAACCATCATTGTCAATGCAGATGCCGTTGTTCTAGCTTCTGGAGGATTTGGTGCCAATACCAAGATGCTACAAAAATACAATACCTACTGGACTGAAATTGCAGATGATATTGCTACATCTAATACACCAGCTGTGACAGGAGATGGTATTCTTTTAGGGCAAAGTGTAGGTGCAGATTTGGTGGGTATGGGCTTTAGTCAAATGATGCCAGTATCCGATCCAGTGACAGGAGCTCTTTTCTCAGGACTTCAAGTTCCTCCAGCAAACTTCATCATGGTAAATACTGAAGGGAAGCGCTTTGTAGATGAGTACGGTAGCCGAGACAAGCTATCTCAAGCGGCGATTGATAATGGAGGCTTGTTCTATCTAATCGCAGATGAACGTATCAAGGAAACTGCCTACAATACTAGCCAAGAAAAAATCGATGCCCAAGTCAAAGCAGGTACTCTTTATCGTGCAGATACGATAGAAGAGTTGGCGGTTCAGATTGGTGTGGATCCACAAGTTCTAGTGGAAACGATTAAGAATTACAATTCCTATGTAGATGCAGGTTTTGATCCTGAATTTAATAAAGGTAGTTTTGATCTCAAGTGTGAGGTTGCGCCATTTTACGCAACACCGAGAAAACCGGCCGTTCACCATACAATGGGTGGACTCAAGATTGATACTTCAACACACGTTTTGAATGAAAACGGTCAGATTATCCCTGGTTTGTATGCTGCCGGAGAAGTCGCAGGTGGACTCCATGCAGGTAACCGTCTAGGAGGAAATTCGCTTACGGATATCTTTACTTTTGGACGTATTGCAGGTCAAACAGCTGTTAAAGAAAATTGTTAGTGATTGATTTAAAAATTAAGGGAATTTTAAGTCTCCTTGTGTATTATATAATCATTAAATAAAGACCTCCTAATACTCTTCGAAAATCTCATCAACCTTCGTTAGAGTCGACTTAGCTAACTATAGTTATGCTTGCGTCTATCTGCCTAGTCTGATTTCGATTTTCATTGAGTACCCTTTATTTAATGAAATCCTAAACTTTTCTTTTTCATAATAATCTCCCTAAAGAGGCCACCCAATCAGGTGGCTTTTTTGTTTGTGGCTTGGATTTTTGATATAATAGAGCCATGAGTAGAATTTTAGATAATGAGATCATGGGGGATGAGGAGTTGGTAGAACGTACCCTCCGTCCCCAGTATTTACGTGAATATATTGGGCAGGATAAGGTCAAGGACCAGCTGCAAATCTTTATCGAGGCTGCCAAAATGCGGGATGAGGCACTGGACCATGTTCTTTTATTTGGTCCTCCAGGTCTCGGGAAAACAACCATGGCCTTTGTTATTGCCAATGAACTGGGAGTCAATCTCAAGCAAACGTCTGGTCCTGTTATCGAAAAAGCGGGGGATCTGGTAGCGATTTTGAATGATTTGGAGCCTGGAGACGTTCTCTTTATTGACGAGATTCATCGCTTGCCCATGTCGGTGGAAGAGGTGCTTTATAGTGCCATGGAAGACTTCTGCATTGATATCATGATTGGGGCTGGAGAGGGCAGTCGCAGTGTCCATTTGGACTTGCCACCATTCACCTTGATTGGTGCAACGACACGTGCGGGGATGCTCTCAAATCCTCTGCGGGCACGTTTTGGGATTACAGGTCATATGGAATACTATGCCCACGCTGACTTGACAGAGATTGTTGAGCGGACGGCAGATATTTTTGAGATGGAAATAACCCATGAGGCAGCTTCGGAGTTGGCCTTACGCAGTCGAGGAACTCCTCGTATCGCCAATCGTCTCCTCAAGCGCGTGCGCGACTTTGCCCAGATTATGGGGGATGGCTTGATTGATGATGTGATTACGGATAAGGCTTTGACCATGCTGGATGTAGACCGTGAAGGTTTGGACTATGTAGACCAAAAAATCCTTCGCACCATGATTGAGATGTACGGTGGTGGTCCTGTCGGTTTAGGAACTCTTTCTGTTAATATTGCCGAGGAGCGTGAGACTGTCGAAGATATGTACGAACCTTACCTGATTCAGAAAGGTTTCATCATGCGAACTCGTTCTGGGCGGGTAGCGACTGCTAAGGCATATGAGCATTTAGGCTATGAATACAATGAAAAATGAACAAGAAATTCTAGATGCTTTCAGAGAAAATCCAGATATGATGACCATTCTGACCATCATTCGTGATCTTGATCTGAAAGACTCGTGGTTGGCAGCAGGTTCTGTCAGGAATTTCATCTGGAATCTCTTGTCAGACAAATCGCCTTTTGACCGGGAGACGGATGTTGATGTGATTTTCTTTGATCCAGATGTTTCTTATGAGGAAACAGTATCCCTAGAGAAAAAGCTGAGAGAAGATTTCCCTCAATATCAGTGGGAGTTGAAAAATCAGGTCTATATGCATCTGCACAGTCCCCACACTGTGCCTTACACGAGTTCTCGTGATGCCATGAGTAAGTATCCAGAACGCTGTACGGCGATAGGACTCCGCTTGCATGCGGACGCAACTATAGAGCTCTTTGCGCCCTATGGTCTAGAGGATATTTTGAATTTTCAGGTTTCCCCAACTCCTCATTTCTTAGAGAATGAGGACCGAATGAAGCTCTATCAAGAACGCTTGTCCAAGAAAAATTGGCAAGAAAAATGGAAAAATCTCACTTTTTCAAAAAACTTAAGAAAAATTTAAGTTAGGGACGGTATACTAGGTTCATAAGTTAAGAGGAACTTAACTTAAACTCCTAAAACTTTTTCATAATAATCTCCCTATAAAATTAAGTCGCCCAATCAGGCGGCTTATTTTTTGTCTGTACGGAGAGCTAATAACTTAGCAATAGAAGAAAATAGGGAAATATGGTATAATGAAACGATAGATTTTTGAATAGGAATAAGAACATGTTTGGATTTTTTAAGAAAGATAAAGCTGTAGAAGTCGAGGTTCCAACACAGGTTCCTGCTCATATTGGCATCATCATGGATGGGAATGGTCGTTGGGCTAAAAAACGGATGCAACCACGGGTTTTTGGTCATAAGGCGGGGATGGAAGCCCTCCAAAAGGTGACCAAGGCAGCTAACAAGATGGGAGTTAAGGTCATCACGGTTTATGCCTTTTCAACGGAAAACTGGACACGCCCAGATCAAGAGGTCAAGTTTATCATGAACTTGCCAGTCGAATTTTATGATAACTATGTCCCTGAATTGCACGCAAATAACGTTAAGATTCAGATGATTGGAGAGACAGACCGTTTGCCTAAGCCGACTTTTGAAGCTTTGAAAAAAGCAGAGGAGTTGACCAAGAACAATACGGGCTTGATTCTCAATTTTGCGCTTAACTATGGTGGCCGTGCTGAAATTACGCAGGCTCTTAAGGGCTTGGCTCAAGATGTTCTAGATGCTAAAATCAACCCTGGTGACATCACAGAAGATATGATTGGGGACTATCTTTTTACGCAACACCTGCCAAAGGATTTGCGGGATCCTGATTTGATTATCCGTACGAGTGGTGAGTTGCGTTTGAGTAATTTCTTGCCATGGCAAGCAGCATATAGCGAGCTTTATTTTACGGATACCTTGTGGCCTGATTTTGATGAAGCTGCCTTGCAGGAAGCTATTGCTGCTTTTAACCATCGCAATCGCCGTTTTGGAGGAGTTTAGGAGAAGATATGACCAAGGATTTACAAAAGAGAACATTGTTTGCGGTATTGGCCCTGGCGATTTTCCTTCCAGTCTTGTTTGCGGGAGGGCTCTTGTTGCAGATAGGGATTGGCTTGTTAGCGATGCTAGGTGTCCATGAACTCTTGCACATGAAGGGGCTAAAGACTATGACCATTGAGGGCGCTTTGACTCTTTTTGCGACCTTCGCTCTCACAGTTCCTTTAGAAAATTACCTAACATTTTTGCCTGTTGATGGGAATGTAGTTGCCTATAGTGTTCTGATTACCATAATGCTAGGGACGACCGTTTTCAGTAAAAACTATACGATTGAAGATGCCGCTTTCCCAATTGCTGTGAGCTTTTATGTTGGTTTTGGCTTCAATGCCTTACTAGATGCTCGGGTGGCAGGTTTTGATAAGGTGCTTTTGGCCCTCTTTATTGTCTGGGCGACAGATAGCGCAGCTTACCTGATAGGGATGAATTTTGGCAAGCATAAGTTGGCTCCGAGAGTTTCTCCCAATAAGAGCATTGAGGGCTTTATCGGAGGTATTCTAGGTGCGGTACTGGTAACAGCAATCTTCATGCTTGTAGACAGTACAGTTGCTCTCCCTTATGGAATTTATAGAATGAGCCTCTTTGCCGTCTTCTTCAGTGTGGCAGGTCAGTTTGGTGACTTGATTGAGAGTGCTATGAAACGCTATTTTGGTGTCAAGGATTCTGGGAAATTTATCCCGGGGCATGGTGGTGTATTGGATCGTTTTGACAGTATGCTAGTTGTCTTTCCTATCATGCACTTATTTGGCCTGTTTTAAAGAAAGGAATATTGAATGATTGGATTGCTAACCTTTATCCTCGTTTTTGGGATTATTGTGGTGGTGCATGAGTTTGGACATTTTTATTTTGCCAAGAAATCGGGCATTCTAGTTCGTGAATTTGCCATTGGTATGGGGCCCAAGATTTTTTCCCATATCGGTAAGGATGGCACTGCTTATACCATTCGAATCCTTCCTCTAGGAGGCTATGTTCGTATGGCAGGCTGGGGTGATGATGCGACAGAAATCAAGACAGGAACTCCAGTCAGTTTAACACTTGCCGATGATGGTAAGGTCAAACGGATCAACCTCTCAGGGAAGAAGTTGGATCAAACGTCTCTTCCTATGCAGGTAACTCAGTTTGACTTTGAAGACAAGCTCTTCATTAAAGGCTTGGTCTTGGAAGAAGAAAAGACCTTTGCAGTGGATCATGATGCAACGGTGGTTGAAGAAGACGGAACCGAAGTGCGCATTGCTCCTCTGGATGTACAGTATCAAAATGCTTCTATCTGGGGTAAGCTCATCACCAACTTTGCAGGTCCCATGAATAACTTTATCTTAGGTGTTGTTGTTTTTTGGATCTTGATCTTTTTGCAGGGCGGTGTTAGAGATACTCAGACCAATCTCTTTCATGTCATGCCAGAAGGAGCTTTGGCTAAGGTGGGCGTAGCTGAGACAGCTCAAATCACCAAGGTCGGCTCGCATGAGGTTAAGAATTGGCAAGACTTGACCCAGGCTGTGGAAGCAGATACCAAGGACAAGACAGCCCCGACCTTAGATGTGACCATTTCTGAAAATGGTAGCGAAAAACAAGTCACGGTGACTCCAGAAGAGAATCAAGGACGTTATATTCTTGGGGTTCAACCGGTAGTCAAGTCAGACTTTCTATCCATGTTTGTTGGTGGATTTACAACTGCAGCTGACTCAGGACTTCGTATCCTTTCGGCTTTGAAAAACTTGATTTTCCATCCAGATTTGAACAAACTCGGCGGACCCGTTGCCATTTTTAAGGCAAGTAGCGATGCTGCTAAAAATGGTCTTGAGAATGTCCTCTATTTCCTAGCTATAATTTCCATCAATATCGGGATTTTTAACTTGATTCCTATCCCGGCTTTGGATGGTGGAAAGATTGTGCTCAATATCCTAGAGGCTATCCGCCGGAAACCCCTTAAACAAGAAATTGAAACCTATGTCACCATGGCTGGTGTAGTTATCATGGTTGTCTTGATGCTAGCTGTGACCTGGAATGACATTATGCGACTCTTCTTTTAGATAATCGAGGAATATTATGAAACAAAGTAAAATGCTAATCCCAACGCTTCGCGAAATGCCAAGCGATGCTCAAGTTATCAGCCACGCCCTTATGTTGCGTGCTGGTTATGTTCGTCAAGTTTCTGCCGGTGTATATTCTTACCTACCACTCGCTAACCGTGTGATTGAAAAGGCTAAGAATATCATGCGCCAAGAGTTTGATAAGATTGGTGCGGTGGAGATGTTGGCTCCTGCACTTCTCAGTGCCGATCTTTGGCGTGAATCAGGTCGTTATGAAACCTATGGTGAAGACCTTTATAAACTGAAAAACCGTGAAAAGTCAGACTTTATCTTAGGTCCGACACACGAAGAAACTTTTACAGCTATTGTTCGTGACTCTGTGAAATCTTACAAGCAATTGCCACTCAACCTTTACCAAATCCAACCGAAATACCGTGATGAAAAACGTCCACGTAACGGACTTCTCCGTACGCGTGAATTTATCATGAAAGACGGCTATAGTTTCCATGCTAATTACGATAGTTTGGATGTGACTTATGACGAGTACAAGGCAGCCTATGAACGTATCTTCACTCGTAGTGGTTTGGACTTCAAGGCCATCATCGGTGATGGTGGCGCCATGGGTGGTAAGGATAGCCAAGAATTTATGGCCATTACACCAGCTCGTACAGACCTTGACCGCTGGGTTGTCTTGGACAAGTCAGTTGCCTCATTTGATGAAATTCCTGCAGAAGTGCAAGAAGAAATCAAGACAGAATTGCTCAAATGGATGGTTTCTGGTGAAGACACCATTGCCTACTCAAGTGAGTCTAGCTATGCAGCTAACTTAGAAATGGCAACAAACGAGTACAAACCAAGCAACCGTGTCGTTACGGAAGAAGAAGTAACTCGAGTGGAAACACCAGGTGTTAAATCTATTGACGAAGTCGCAACCTTCCTTAACATCCCAGAAGAACAAACAATCAAAACCCTCTTCTACATGGCAGATGGTGAGCTTGTTGCAGCCCTTCTAGTTGGAAATGACCAACTCAATGAAGTTAAGTTGAAAAACCACTTGGGAGCAGATTTCTTTGACATTGCGAGCGAGGAAGAAGTAGCAAGTGCTGTTCAAGCCGGCTTTGGTTCACTTGGCCCAGTTGGTTTGCCAGAAAATGTGAAAATCATTGCAGACCGTAAGGTGCAAGATGTTCGCAATGCTGTTGTAGGGGCTAATGAAGATGGCTACCACTTGACGGGTGTGAATCCAGGTCGTGACTTTACTGCAGAATATGTAGATATCCGCGAAGTTCGTGAGGGTGAAATTTCCCCAGACGGACAAGGTGTCTTAAACTTCGCCCGTGGTATTGAGATCGGTCATATTTTCAAACTCGGAACTCGCTACTCAGCAAGTATGGGCGCAGATGTTTTGGACGAAAATGGCCGTGCTGTGCCAATAATCATGGGTTGTTACGGTATCGGTGTTAGCCGTCTCCTTTCAGCCGTTATGGAGCAACACGCTCGCCTCTTTGTCAATAAAACGCCAAAAGGCGAATACCGTTATGCTTGGGGAGTTAACTTCCCTAAAGAATTAGCACCATTTGATGTGCACTTGATTACTGTCAATGTCAAAGATGAAGAAGCGCAAGCCTTGACAGATAAACTTGAAGCAAGCTTGATGGGAGCTGGTTACGAAGTCTTGACAGACGACCGTAACGAACGTGTCGGAGTGAAGTTTAGCGATAGTGACTTGATTGGGTTGCCAATCCGTATTACTGTTGGGAAGAAAGCAGCTGACGGTATTGTAGAAGTTAAGATCAAGGCGACTGGTGACACCATCGAAGTTCATGCAGACAACTTGCTTGAAACGCTTGAAATCCTCAGCAAGAAATAAAAACTATAATCAGAAGAAAAACAAGGCAAAAATGTAACTAGTTTTTACCTTGTTTTTTCTATATAATGAGAGTGAAGAATACATCATCAAGTTAAGAGGTATAATAATGTTAAAATTTCCAAAGGATTTTGTCTGGGGTTCCTCTACTTCTGGACCACAGACAGAAGGTCGTGTACCTGGTGACGGCAAGGGATACAATCTCTGGGATTATTGGTTCCAAGTAGAGCCAAATCGTTACTACAATGGAATTGGACCTGATAAAACATCGACTTTTTACGAAAACTGGGAAAAGGATATTGAGCTTTTGGTAGAGACTGGGCATACAGCCTTCCGAACTTCTATCCAGTGGTCTCGTATTTTTCCGCAAGGTCGTGGAGAGATCAATCCGCAAGGGGTGGCTTTCTACCGTCAGGTTTTTGAGGCTATTAAGGCCAAGGGGATTCGTCTCTTAGTCAATCTCTATCACTTCGACCTGCCTTTTGCCCTTCAAGAAGCTGGTGATGGCTGGGAAAATAAGGCAACTGTCAAGGCTTATGAAGACTATGCTCGTTTTTGTTTTGAGACTTACGGTGACTTGGTAGACCAATGGATTACCTTTAATGAACCCATCGTCCCCGTAGAATTTGGTTATTTTTATGATGCCCATTATCCTCACAAGGTGGATGCCAAAGCAGCGGTTAAGGTTGCCTATCATACGCAACTGGCTAGTAGTCTTGCGGTTAAGGCCTGTCATGAGATTCTGCCTGGCTCTAAGATTGGAATTGTACTTAACTTGACACCAGCCTATCCACGTAGCCAGCATCCTGCGGATGTCAAGGCTGCGCGCATTGCCGACCTCTTCCAAGCTCAATCTTTCCTAGATCCGTCTGTCTTGGGAGCTTATCCAGAGGAATTGGTGGAAATTTTAGCTGAGCATGATTTGCTGCCAGAGTACACTGTTGAAGAGTTAGAACTCATTCGCGAGAACATAGTTGATTTCCTTGGAGTCAACTACTACCAACCTTTGCGCGTTATGGCGCCGCGTTTTGCTAAACATCCAGACAGTCCCCTCTTGCCAGAACATTTTTACGAGCCTTATATCATGCCGGGCCGTAAAATCAATCCTCACCGAGGTTGGGAAATCTACGAGCAGGGGATTTATGATATCGCTCAAAATATCAAAGAAAATTATGGTAATATTGAGTGGATGTTGACAGAGAATGGCATGGGTGTTGAAGGTGAGGATAAATTCCGTGAGAATGGCATGATTCAGGACGACTATCGTATCGACTTTGTCAAAGGACATCTGCGTGAACTTCACCGTGCCATTGAAGACGGAGCCAATTGTAAGGGTTACTTAATCTGGACCTTTATTGATTGCTGGTCATGGCTCAATAGCTATAAAAACCGCTACGGTCTAGTTGAGCTTGACTTGGAAACACAGGAACGTCGTCTAAAAAAATCAGGCCATTGGTTCAAGGAACTCAGCGACCATAATGGATTTTAAGAATAAAAAGAGTGAGATGGTGTTCATCTCACTTTTTATTACAATATCATCACCAAGGTCCCAATCGTAATCAGGATACAGCCAATAATTGTTTTAAACGTCAGGACATCCTGTAGGAAGAAAAAGGCTAGAACGAGGGTAATGACGAGACTGAATTTATCGACAGCAGATACCTCAGTCGCATTGCCCATCTGTAGGGCCTTGTAGTAGCAGAGCCAGGAGGCGCCAGTGGCTAAGCCTGATAAGATGAGAAAGAGCCAACTTTTTTTACTGATGTTGACAATTTCGGTCTGACTATTGGTCAAGAAAACCATAGCCCAGGCCATAAGAATGACGACGACTGTACGAATAGCAGTTGCTAGATTGGATGGAACTCCTTCAATCCCAATCTTGGCTAAAATTGACGTTAAGGCTGCAAAGATAGCTGATAAAAGTGCGAAGAAAAACCACATGGCGAATACCTCCTCCCCTTATTATAAGTAATTGATGCCGACTTGTCAGGTATCAAGTGAAATCTTGATAAAATACCAGATAGAAAAACTATACCAATTTTTATCCTTGACAAGTGAGAAAAACAAGTATATACTGTTTTTGCTGATTCCGTAAAGCGAGAATTAGACTATACCAATTTAAGGAGAAAGCACAGCTGGTCTGTGTCGTATATACTATGTGTGGAATTGTTGGTGTTGTTGGAAACACAAATGCAACTGATATTTTGATTCAAGGGCTTGAAAAGCTCGAATACCGTGGCTATGATTCTGCGGGGATTTTTGTCCTAGGTGGTGCTGAAAATCATCTAGTCAAGGCTGTCGGTCGTATCGCAGAATTGTCTGCCAAGACAGCTGGTGTTGAGGGAACAACAGGTATCGGACATACGCGTTGGGCGACTCACGGGAAACCAACGGAAGATAATGCTCACCCACACCGCTCTGAGACGGGACGTTTTGTCTTGGTGCACAATGGAGTGATTGAAAACTACCTTGAAATCAAGGAAGAATACCTTGCAGGTCACCACTTCAAGGGGCAAACCGATACGGAAATCGCTGTTCACTTGATTGGGAAATTTGCAGAAGAAGAAGGTCTCTCAGTTCTTGAAGCCTTCAAAAAAGCCCTTCACATCATTCGTGGTTCTTATGCCTTTGCCTTGATTGACTCTGAAAATCCAGATGTCATCTATGTCGCTAAGAACAAATCACCACTCTTGATTGGTCTTGGAGAAGGCTACAACATGGTCTGCTCAGATGCTATGGCTATGATTCGTGAGACCAACCAATACATGGAAATTCATGACCAAGAGTTGGTAATCGTCAAGGCTGATAGCGTCGAAGTTCAAGACTATGATGGTAACAGTCGTGAGCGTGCTAGCTATACTGCTGAGCTCGACTTGTCAGATATCGGTAAGGGGACTTATCCTTACTACATGCTCAAGGAAATTGATGAGCAACCAACGGTTATGCGTAAACTCATCCAAGCCTACACAGATGAGGCTGGTCAAGTAGTCGTTGACCCAGCTATCATCAAGGCTATTCAAGATGCAGACCGTATTTACATTCTTGCAGCTGGGACATCTTACCACGCAGGATTTGCTTCTAAAAAAATGCTGGAAGAATTGACAGATACACCTGTTGAACTTGGAATCTCATCTGAGTGGGGCTACGGTATGCCACTTCTCAGCAAGAAACCACTCTTTATCTTTATCAGTCAGTCTGGTGAAACAGCGGATAGCCGTCAGGTTTTGGTCAAGGCTAATGAAATGGGAATCCCAAGCTTGACAGTGACAAACGTCCCAGGTTCAACCCTTTCACGTGAAGCCAATCATACCATGCTTCTTCACGCAGGACCTGAAATTGCCGTGGCATCAACCAAGGCCTACACAGCGCAAATCGCAGCCCTTGCCTTCCTTGCAAAAGCAGTCGGAGAGGCAAACGGCAATGCCAAAGCGCAAGCCTTTGACCTGGTTCATGAGTTGTCAATCGTAGCTCAGTCTATCGAATCAACTCTTTCTGAAAAAGAAACCATTGATGCCAAGGTTCGTGACCTTCTTGAAACCACTCGCAATGCCTTTTACATTGGACGTGGTCAAGACTACTATGTAGCCATGGAAGCGAGCCTCAAACTCAAAGAGATTTCTTACATCCAGTGTGAAGGCTTTGCGGCAGGAGAACTCAAGCATGGAACCATTGCCTTGATTGAAGAAGGAACGCCTGTCTTGGCCCTCTTGTCAGATCCAATCCTTGCTAACCACACTCGTGGAAATATCCAAGAGGTTGCAGCCCGTGGTGCTAAGGTTCTCACTATCGCAGAAGAAAATGTTGCTAAAGAGACAGACGATATCGTCCTTACGACCGTCCACCCTTACCTCTCACCAATCTCAATGGTCGTACCAACGCAATTGGTCGCTTACTTTGCAACACTCCACCGTGGCCTTGATGTGGACAAACCACGTAACCTTGCTAAGTCAGTAACAGTAGAATAAGCTAAGAAAGTCTAGTTCATCTAGACTTTTTCTAATGAGCAAATTTATTGGAAATAAAACTAATTAGTGATAAAATACCCTAAAACTAAAAGAGATAGCGAGGAAACAGGATGGTAGAATTAGGAATTTCAACATTTGGTGAAACAACAGCTCTAGAAGCGACCGGGCAGATTTACAGTCATGATGAACGCATTCGTCAGTTGGTGGCAGAAATTGAGCTGGCTGATAAGGTTGGTTTGGATGTGTACGGGATTGGGGAGCATCATCGGGAGGACTTTGCGGTATCGGCGCCAGAGATTGTTCTTGCAGCTGGGGCAGTCAATACCAAAAAGATTCGTTTGACTAGTGCGGTCAGCATTCTCTCGAGTATGGATCCGATTCGCTTGTTCCAACAATATGCTACCATCGATGCCTTGTCAAATGGACGGGCAGAGATTATGGCTGGGCGTGGTTCATTTACCGAGTCTTTCCCACTGTTTGGCTATGACTTGAAAGACTATGAAACTCTCTTTGATGAAAAGTTAGATCTGCTTCAGTTGGCAAATGAAAGCACCAAAGTGAATTGGCAAGGTCAATTGACCCAAACGATTTCTGGCAAAGAAGTCTATCCCCGTCCTGTTCAGGACAAATTGCCATTGTGGGTGGCGACAGGTGGCCATGTCGAATCAACAGTGAAGATTGCTCGGGCAGGGCTGTCGATTGTCTATGCCATTATCGGTGGCAATCCGCGTTATTTTAAAAAGCTGATTCAAGCTTATCGTGAGATTGGAAGGGATGCCGGTCATGCGGATAAAGACCTGAAAGTGGGGGCTCATTCTTGGGGCTGGATTGCTGAGGATGGCGAACAGGCTGTAAAAGATTATTTCCATCCGACTAAGCAAGTGGTGGATGCGATTTCCAAGGACCGTCCACACTGGCAGGAGTTGACCTATGAGCAATATTTGGAGCAAGTTGGTCCAAATGGTGCCATGTTTGTGGGAAATCCAGACCAGGTAGCAGAAAAATTGATTCGCATGATTGAGGATTTAGGCTTGGACCGTTTCATGCTCCATCTACCGCTTGGTTCCATGCCTCATGATCAAGTTTTGAGAGCTATTGAACTTTTTGGAACGCAAGTCGCACCAAAAGTGCGTGCTTACTTTGCCATGAAAGAAGGGTTATAAAAAAATCCAATCAGTTGAGTCGATTGGTGAGGAACACCCATGGATTCAGCAACAGGTGGAAGTGGTACAAGCGATAGAGCATACTATCTAGTGGAATATATACTAGTTTATACCAAGTACAAGATAAAATAGCAAAAAAGGCGATTATCCAAGCGGAAATCGTCTTTTTTGATATTCTCACAAATACGATATCTTGTGGTTGGTGTAAACTGGTAGATAGTTCTCTTATTTTATTTATCAAAACCTTGTAAGTTTTTTTGGCGCTCTTCAGTTTGACCCTTGGCATCCAATTTATTACCATTGTAAACAGTACTTTCCCATGATCCGTACATTGGGTTAGGGAAAATGATGAATTTCTCACCAAACTCTTTTTGTAATTCCTCTAATTTTTGGTCGCGCTCAGTTTCAGAGGTCTTTGAAAACTCTGCAAAGTCCACAAGATTGTCTCCTAGTAGCATGACTAAGTTGGTTTTTTCTTGGACTGCTTGTCTACGACCTTCTTTAGATTTGACGCCTTTTTCTAAGAACATGAGATGATCGCGGCTTTGTACAGGGATTCCTTCATTTTCTAGGTTTTTGATCGTATCATCTACCTGATCTATCGTGCGGTCAGATACATAGTAAATTTGGACACCGTTTTTGTCTGCAAATTGGAGGAAGTCTTTAGCGCCTGGTACAGCCTTGGCTGCGGATTTTTTTACCCAGACATCCCAGTTTTCTGGGGTAAATGCTGTTCCGTCTTTGACATTTTGAGCTTGATAAGGGCTATTGTCTAATACGGTTTCGTCTAAGTCCAAAACGATAGAGTAGGGTTTATCTGTCTGTGTTTTTAGTAGTTCTTTCAAACGATCAGTAGCGACATTGTAACCTTGTAGATAGAGTGCCTTGGTCTCAGCTGCTTTTTGATACCAAAGAGTTGACATAGTATTTTCTCTTGAACGCAACTGATCATAGGTCATGGTAACCTGATTATCAGATGTACTGCTTTGTGTTGTCTGTGAATTTGCCGAATTTGTGCCACAGCCAGTCAGTAAAATGACGGAAGCAAGTGTAGAAGTAATTGTAATAGTAACTTTGGATATTTTCATAATCCCATCCTCCTAATAATAGTCTATTAATATTGTAGCGTTTTCATGGGATTTGTGCAAGGAAATATCGAGAGAAAAGAAATTTTTCAGTAGTAATTTGGTATTAGGATAAAATTATGTACTTAATTTGGGAATGAAGATGGATATAAAAATTTCCAATCGGCTTGATAGAAAATCTATATCAACTCCTTTTTGAAAAATAGATGAAAATAAAGTGAATCTTTGAAAGGCTAGTAACATCAAGCTTTTTAGGGATTTTTTTCTTTATAGATATAAAAATTTCCAATCGAGTTGATAGTCAATATATATTGGGAAAAGGGGAAAAGGAGTGGTAAGATGGTTTCAATCCAAATGGAAGGAGAGAGGTATGGCAAGTAAAAGAGAGCTAGTCTTTAGAGCGATTCGAGGCGATGAAGTGGAAAGAGTTCCTGTGGGATTTTGGTTTCATTTTGTAACACTCGAAGAAAAGGGGCAGGGATTAAATAATCCACGTATCTTTCAAAAAAGTGTTGACGGGCATCGTAACTATGTGGAAAGGATTCGCCCTGATTTTGTCAAAATTATGAGTGACGGTTTTTTCCTTTATCCAAGTAATGTTTATAGTCCTACGATTGCAAGCATTCAGGAGCTGACTTCTATTGAGTCGATTGGTGAGGAACACCCATGGATTCAGCAACAGGTGCAAGTGGTACAAGCGATTCGAGAGACCTTTACCGAAGAGATTGCTTCTTTCTACAGTATCTTTTCGCCTATCTCCTACCTCAAGCGCTGGTTCCGTACAGAAACTTCTCGAGGAGATAGGGAAGTGGCTGATCTGTTGCTTGAAAATCCTGAGCAATTCAGAGCGATTCTAGATGTGATTGCAGGAGATATTGCTATCCTAACTCAGAAAATCATCCAGCAAGGTGAAGTTGACGGGATTTACCTCAGCACTCAGGAAATTCAAGATGAGCGCATCACGCCAGCACTTTACCAAACCTATATCGAACCGAGCAATATAGCGATTTTGGAGGCAGCTAATCAGGTGGGTGGGACCAATATCCTTCATATCTGTGGTTTTGAAGGTGCGAGCAATAATGTGACGATATTTAAGGACTATCCAGCTCAAGTGGTCAACTGGGCGACTCATCATGAGGATGTTAGTTTGACACAGGGGCAAGAGTTGTTTCCAGGCAAGGCCGTTTTAGGTGGATTTGAAAATGGCAAGAAAAGTTTGCTTTATCAAGGTTCCAAGGTAGAATTGCAAAATGAAACAAGGCGGTTGCTGGCTGAAGCGGGTAGTAAAGGTGTTCTTCTGGGAGCTGACTGTACTGTTCCAGATGACTTTGACTTAGAGAGGTTGGACTGGATTCGGCAGGCAGCTGTTCTCTAAAAGGAGGAGCTATGAAAAGTAAAAGATGGGGCATCTTCATTGCAGTTGTCGGTTTGCTGGCTTTGGTTGCCATAAGCGTCGTAAAAAATCAGCACTGCAAAAATGGAGAGAGATGTCGTGGAGTTCAGGATTTTTCCAAGTCCAGTCTCCCCTTTCTACGCTCGAATGATATCGCAAGCAGTTTATTAGTTGAAAAAGTAAGAAATGGAGAATAAGAATGTCAGAAAAAAAAGAATGGGTTTTAAAAGCATTTAAAGGTGAAAAGGTTGATCGTGTGCCAGTTGGCTTTTGGCACCATTTCACATCCGAAGACGAATGGCTACACGGTTTCTCAAATCCAGTCATTATCGAGAAGAATATTGAGGGCCATAAGCGCTTTATCCGAGAAGTTCAGCCAGACTTTATCAAACTCATGAGTGATGGCTACTTTGCTTATCCAAATCCAGCGATTGCCAAAGACAAATCACTTCAAGAATTGGCAACCATTCAACCACTCGGACCAGATCATGCTTGGATAAAAGAGCAGGTGGACTTGGTTAAGAAAATCAAGCAAGAGTTTACAGAAGATATTGTTGCGATTTACAATATTTTTGCTCCTGTGACCTATCTCAAGTGGTTGCTTGGGGAAGTGTCTGGTGGAGATGACCTCATTGCAGATTTTCTGGTGGAAGATCCTGAAGCTCTGAAGAAGGTGTTGGATGTGATTGCAGAGGATATTGCGAGTCTCAGCCGAGCTGTTATCGAAGAGGCTGGTGATGATGGAATCTACCTCAGCGTGCAGAGTATCCAAGATCAACGAGTGTCGGCAGCAGAGTATCAAGCCGTCATTGCCCCTAGCGAGATATCGGTTCTGGAAGCAGCTAGTGCTGTTGGTGGCGTCACAGTTCTTCATATCTGTGGCTACGAGGGGGCGCGAAATGATATTCACCTTTTTGCAGACTATCCAGCCCAAGTCTTTAACTGGGCTGTAGGACCGGAGGGAATCACTCTCAAGGAAGGTCGTGAGATTTTCAAGGGACGTACGGTTCTTGGAGGATTCGAAAATGGCAAGACGGGCTTACTGTATACTGGTAGCAAGGATGCCATTCAGGCTGAGGCAAAGAAACTAGTTGCAGAAGCTGGGGAACAGGGCTTGGTACTTGGGGCAGATTGTACCATTCCAAGTGATATCGCAGTTGAACGTATCCAGTGGGTTAGAGAAGCGCTTGAAAACTAAAGGAGAAAAAGATGAGTAAAAAAGCATGGATTATCGGTGGTGTAGCAGTGGTTGCAGTAATTGGGGCAACGATTATCGGGAGAAGTTTAGCTGGTGCTCCAGCCAAGGAGGGAGAAACGGCTTCGTCTGCTGAAGTCATAACCTTGAAGGTTGCCCATACACAAAATTATGTACCTTATGACTTTGTCAATGAAAAAGGGGAATCAGATGGTTATGAAGTAGCTGTTTTGAAGGCTGTTGATGAGAAGTTGGCAAACTATCAATTTGAATATACGGGTACCAGTGATGACGACCTTTTGATTGGTCTGGAATCAGGCAAGTATGACATCGGAACCAAGGGAGCTTGGTACACAGAAGAACGAGCTAAAAAGTTTGTCATTCCATCTGAACCAGTCGGAGCGAGCATCATTGGATTTACTGTCAGAAAAGAAGATGAACAGAAATACAAAACCATTGATGACTTTGCTAAGAATAAAGGGAAATTGGTTCCCATCTCTCCACAGAATGCTCAATGGAATGTTATCACCAGCTACAATGAAAAACATCAGGATGCACCGATTGAGCTAACAGCAGCTGAATCCTTTAAAGTGGCAGATGCCTATGCCTGGGTCTTAGAAGGACGTTATGACGCCTTCTTTGATATCAAACTGTCCTTTGAAAAAGCAGTTACCGCAGAAGATGGCCCTTACCACCAATATGCGGATAAACTCAGCTGGTTCCCATACAAGGGTATTCCAACTTATCCCTTGATTCACCGTGATGAAAAGGGTGAGAAATTCGCTAAAGAATATGAAAAAGCAATCAAAGAGTTGAAGGAAGATGGCACGCTTGCTAAGCTATCTCAGCAATACTTTAAAGAAGATGTCTTTAGTTACGTAGACAAAGACTAGACCAGAAATTCCAAGACTAGAAAGGGTTTTGCATGGTTTCTTATGATTTTTCCAAGGTCTTTCAGTTTTTGCCAACCTTATGGCAGGCACTTCCTATGACCTTGTCCATTCTCTTTTTTACCACTCTTCTTGGTTCCCTTTTTGGAGGTCTCTTGGCCTGGGCACAAGTAGGAGAAGACAAGAGTTTTGCAGCGATTTCCAAAGGCTATATCTTTACCCTTCGTTGTACACCACCGATTGTCTTGCTTTTTCTAGTCTTTTATGGCTTGCCAGAATTTCTGAAATGGTGGCTTGGTTTAGATATCAACAACTGGTCTAAAACTATTTTTGTTCTCCTGACGATGATTCTCCTGTTTGCAGCTATTGTTGCCGAGGTTTTCAAGGCGGCCTATCAAGCTATTCCAAAGGGGCAGACAGAGGCCGGGCTTAGTATTGGTTTGACTCCAAGTCAGACTTTTTGGAGAATCATTTTTCCCCAAGCTTTTCAAGTTGCTCTTCCCAATATAACGACCGCTATACTCAATCTCATGCGAGATGCTGCCTTGGCTTATACGATTGGTTTCGTTGATGTTATGGGAGCGGGGAATCTCTTGATTAGTCGCAATTTAGGGAACTACTCTCTGGAAACCTATACGGCAGTTGCGCTTCTTTACTGGGGGATTGCCTTGGTTATTTCTAGCTTGAGTCGTTTGCTTGAGAAGTCTTTGGAAACAAAAGGGAGGTAAGAAATGGATATAGACTATATTGTAAAGACCTTTCTGGAGACCTTGAAGGGTGTGCCAATCACCTTGATTATCATGATTGTGGCTATGGTCTTAAGCTTTTTACCAGCTCTATTTTTAGCCTTAGGGCAGATCTATAAGGTTCGAGGGGTGAGGAGTTTTTCTCTGGTCTATCTGGCTTTTATCCGAGCGACTCCACCGATTTTATTGATTCTCTTCTTTTATAGTTTGTTTCCAAGTTTGCTGAATCAATTTCTCAAAAGCATAGGAAGTGACTTTGATATTTTCAAGCTTGATCCTCTCTACTATGCTTTTATCATTTATAGTTTGATGACAGTCGGGAGTTTGTCGGAGATTTTGCGTTCAGCTATCTTGACGGTGGACAAGGGACAACTAGAGGCGGCGCATGCGATTGGGCTGACTACGACTCAGGCTTATCTAAGGATTGTTTTTCCACAAGCCTTGCGCTCAGCCTTGCCTAACTTGGCCAATCTGGTGATCAATATCGTCAAAGGGACCTCCCTGGTCTTTGTTATGACTATCAAGGACATCACCGCTATTGCTCGTGTAGAAGCGTCCTACGGTTACCAGTATTTTGAGTCTTATTTTGTGATCTTTTTGCAGTATATTTTGATCTGTGGTTTGATTCAGTGGGGCTTCTCCCTACTGGAAAAAGGCTATGTGAAAAAAGAAAAAAGTGCAAAAGCATCTAGCGCGCGTTTCGTATAGGAGGACAGGATGTTACAAGTAGAACATATCGCAAAAACATTTGGTGAGAGGCAGGTCTTGGAGGATGTCAATCTTCAGGTTAACCAAGGGGATGTCGTCGTTATTTTAGGACCATCAGGTTCGGGGAAAACGACCTTTCTCCGTTGTCTTAATCACTTAGAAAAAGCTGACAGTGGCCGTTTGACCTTGGCAGGAAAGACCTATGACTTATCCAAATTGAGCAAGAAAGACATTCTAGAAATTCGCCAAAAAACAGCCTTTGTTTTCCAACACTACAATCTCTTTGCAAACAAAACTGCTCTGGAAAATATTCTAGAAGGCCTAATCGTGGCTCGTAAAGTTCCCAAGGAAGAAGCGCTCAAACGTGCAGAATCTGCCTTGGAAAAAGTTGGTTTACTGGCCTACAAAGACTACTACCCTTCACAACTATCTGGAGGGCAACAACAACGAATAGGAATTGCGCGTGCTATTGCCGTCAAACCCGAGGTCATTTTGCTAGATGAACCAACATCAGCACTAGACCCTGAGTTGGTTGGAGATGTTTTGGATGTTCTGAAACAGTTGGCGGGAGAAGGTGTGACCATGGTGGTCGTCACGCATGAGATGGGATTTGCTAGAGATGTCGCCAACCACGTTATTTTCATGGATGGAGGCCGTATCGTAGAGGAGAACAATCCCCACGATTTCTTTAGTCGTCCACAAGAAGAACGAACCAAGCAGTTTCTGGCTCGTATCTTATCAGACGCTAGCTATAGTGTAGAATATATGATTTGATAGCTAAGTGTATCATAAAAACAACACCCCATGACTAGAAGATTCTTCTAATCATAGGGTGTTTTTCTATAGGAGGGCTAGGTTATACTCTTCGAAAATCTCTTTAAACCTCGTCAGCTTCGCCTTATCTACAACCTCAAACCAGTGTTTTGAGCAGCCTGCGGCTAGCTTCCTAGTTTACCCTTTGATTTTCATTGAGTGTTATTTCTTTTTCTTGTTCTTTATCAACCATCCAAGTCCGAGAAGGGCAAGGATGCTGAATCCAGCAAGGGCAAGGAGGGATTTGCTCTCAGTTCCTGTGTTTGGAAGGAGGTTCTGAGAGTGAGCCTCTGCAGCAGTTTCTTGAGTTTCAGGATTGGCTGCTAGGTTTTGAGCTTGACCTTGTTCTGGTTCGACTTCCAAGCTAGAAAGGTCAAATTCTGGTTTTTCTTCCACAGCTGGAGCGACAATGGCACCACCTTGAGACAAGCGGAGAACGACAGCAGTGAGAGCGTTCAATTTCAAGCCTTTTTCAGTCCATTCGAGACCTTGAGGGTTAGCAATTCCTACTGGTCCTGCTTGGTTTTCATCTGCGAGAACTTCGGCCTTTCTCAAGTGAGCAAAGGCAGTTCCTAGAGTAAATTCACGAGCCTTATCATCCGCATTGACAAAGACAGCGTAGATATCTCCATTTGGAGCGGTGATTTGGTAGCCGATGGTCACATCTTCTTTTTCAACGCCATTTTGTCCTGGAACAGTAATGAGGTGGACGCGCTCTTTGATGTCTTGCAGACTCTTGAGTCGGAAGGCATCTGTCGATTGACGAAGGGCGATCAATCCTTTCATGTAGTCACGACTCTTGACATTTTCAGGATATGCTTTGCCATCTGTAGCCTTGGTCCAGTCAAACTTGTTGACAGCATCACTAGAGTCATAAGAGTCATGGATAAAGTAAGGATAGACAAATGGCTTGCCGTCTTTGTCACGTAACAAGTGAGACTTGTTTGGAACCTTATCTTCAGGAACAGGAGTCTTATAGGCTGGATCAAGGAATTGTTTGGTACGTCCGTATTCCTGACCAGAGTGGATAAAGGGAGTTCCTTGAGCAGTCAAGACCATGAGGTTTCCAAGTCGCAAACGGCGATGGATTTCAGCATAGTTCTCAGCCTTGCTTGGGTCTTTTTTGATAGACTGGGCAATGATGTCAAAGAGGGTCAAGTTATCATGGGCTGCGATATACTGGATAACATCTCCAGGGTTGTCTGCTTCAAAGTTAGTTGGTTGAGCAATCAGATTTTTAAAGATGGTATTGATATCGCGTTTTCCACCTGTGATAAAGGCAGGTTGACCTTCGTTTGGATAGCCAGACTTGAGGTTGTTACGGATGTCGTCTGAAAAGACAGCGACAGTATCTGTTTTCTTCATCCAATCTTGGTCGGCAGGTTGTACAGGCGTATTTTCATCACCAGCATAGGTTCTCCAACCTTCGCCTAGCATGATAAGATTTGGATTGAGGGCGCGTGCAGCTTTGTACGCTTCTTCGATAGAAGCCGCATCGTGGTCACCCATCATATCAAAGCGGAAACCATCTACTTTGTAGGTTTCAACCAGATACTTGATGGAGTCTACCAAGACACGTTTAGACATGTAGTGGGTAGTTCCCAAACGGCCGCCTCCGAAGCTGGTACGAGGAGTTCCGTCTGCATCCATAAAGTGATAGTAGTTTGGCTCAATATCTTCAAAAATGTCAACCTTTGCAGTATGGTTGTAGACCACGTCCAGGATAGCACCCATGCCACGTTTGTGGATTTCGTTGATGAGGTTTTTGAATTCGGCAATACGTTTTTCTGGATCCTTAGGATTCCTTGAGTACATACCAGTCAAGGAGAAGTAGTTTTGAGGGTCATATCCCCAGTTGTAGTTGCTGTTGCTTGAAGCGTAGGCAGACAAACGTTCATGGTTTTTCAATTCATTGACAAAGTAGTAAGACAAGACTGGAAGGAGCTGGATGTGGGTCACACCCAAGTCTTTGAGATAGTCCAGTTTTTCGATAAAGGCTTCAAAGGTACCAAATGGCTTGGTCAAGTCTTTTGCGATCGCAGGATCCGAAGTGAAGTCACGTACATGAGCTTCATAGATAACGGCATCTTCACGTGATTTGAAGTTACGAATCTTTCCATAGGTCAAGTCTTGCGGACCTAACTTCGCTGGATCGACAAAGGCAGCTTTAGCGACCTTATGAGCGGCATCTGTTTTTGCTAGGTCACTGTTCCAAGCCGCTAATGATTTGGCATAAGGGTCAAGAACGAGGACAGTTTTACCTTGGCGCTCGATCTGGTAGTGGTAGTAATAGCCAGTGTAGTTGCTGATACCGAGACCAGAGTTTGCATCCAGAGTTTGTTTCCAGGTTCCTTTTTCTCCTTTTTCAAGGGCGACAGTTCCAACTACCTTTTCAGGGTCTTTCTTGTCATAGACAACAACGGAAACCTTATCAGCACTTGGAGACCAGAGCGTGAGGTCAACACGCTTGCCATCTTCTTTTAGAGTTGCGCCGAGTGGACCATCGTAACTGTAGGACTCATCCTTGAGGCGCCAGCTTGAACGTGTGGTAAAGCGGTCTGAATTGTAGCTGACAGTGTACGGGTGTTGAGTGTCAGAGAAGTCGCCGATGTAGGTCACTTTTTTACCTGCCTCATCCACTTCCACGTCTGTGATAGCTACTTTATTCCCTAGGTAATCAGTGATGCTGGAGTGTTTGAGGATATCGTCTTTCTTAGCTCCAACGAGGGTAGAAAAACTGCTTTCGATACGAGATTTAGCCACGTGTTGGGCACCAGTCATACGGATATCGTGAACGTAGTAGGGGTTGGTGTAGATGGTTTCGTCATCATCTTTGAGGAAAATCTGACTGTGATTTTTTAGATCAGTGAATTTATAATCCTCTTTTCTGATTTTCACATCATCGCCTTTCTTGCCTTCGTCTAGTAATAAAAATCCAAATTCTCTTGCAGCTTCATTGAGTGGAATATCAATGTAACGACCATATTTTCCAGTTGCAGTAAAGTCTGTCCCGTCAGGCCATTCTCCACTGCTTGGATTCTTGACATCGCCCCAATACCAGAGAGATTTTTTGTCATAGTTTCCGTCGGTACGGTAGTAGTTGACACGGACAGTTCCTGCTGGCTGAGGACGGTAGTTGTATACCTTATAGTTTTCATCTAGCCAAGCTTCATTCATTTTTGGAGAAAGGCGCTCTACGGAACGGTCTCCAGTAAGGTTATCTCCTTTGGAGTTGTTGATGAGGAAGCTGATCTTCTTGGCTTGCTCATTCTTGAGTTTGACGTCTAGGTAATAGCCGTAGTCATCTTGCTTGGCATCCTTGAAGGACTTGGCTCCATTGGGCCAGTTTTCAGACGGCTTTTCAACATCATCCCAAGTCCAAAGACCTTGAGAATCTTTGTTTTCTTCAGGGAGTTTTTTTACATGGATGCGGAAGTGGTTGTCTGCGATTGGTTCTTCAGAAGATGTGTCTGCTTGTGGTTTTTGATCTGAAGTTGGTGTCGAAGTGCTGGCATCTACTTTCTCTTCCTTGCTGTTAGTCTGGCTTGTAGTAGCATCTTCTGTTTTAGATGTTTCGGGTGCTGTAGTAGTTTCCACAGCCGTAGTAGTTTCCGCAACTGTAGCTTCCTTTTTAGAATCAAGGGAAGCGTTTGCATTCTTTTGTTCAGAAATAGGCGTTTCCTTTTGAGTTTGACTCGTTTCAGTCTCAGTAGGGGCCTTGGTCACAGCGCTGGTATTTTCCTGAGTTTGAGGAAGGTTTTCGTTGGCCGAAATAGTTGGCATTGTAGCAGAAAGCAAGACAATGCTGGCACCAATAAGGACAGAACCGGTTCCGTTCTTCAAGGAACGGATACCATAAATCATTTTTTTCTCAGTTTGAGATGGGATCTTTTTCATCACAATTCTCCTTGTGTAGTTGTTCCCTAACAGTATAGCACGAGGTAAACATTAGTGCAAGCGTTTTCCTGACTTTTAAGAGAAAATATAATGCTTCATTTTCTTGAAATTTTAAAATAATATATAGGAAAAGATTGTTTAAAAAATAGTAAAAAAACCTTGAAAAATCTAGCTAAATAAGGTATAATATGAGTAATCATTTGTCGTAGGTTTTGTCTGAAATATTGTCCAGACAAGGCTCACAGCAGTTAAATCTTCTGAAAAAGTCAGATTTAGCTGCTCTTTTTGTGCTTTTTTTCAGGTTTTTGAGTGCTTGTAACAAAGATTTAAAGATTCTGAAAATTCGTCAAAGGGACACGGTGATAGGGGTTTTTAAAACCATATGACGATTAGAAAAGCCTGATTGACAAGGCTTGGAATTTATTTACAAAGGAGAATCATCTTGGCAGGACATGACGTTCAATACGGGAAACATCGTACCCGTCGTAGTTTTTCAAGAATCAAAGAAGTTCTTGACTTACCAAATTTGATTGAAATTCAAACGGATTCATTCAAAGATTTCCTAGATCACGGTCTTAAGGAAGTATTTGAAGATGTATTGCCAATTTCAAACTTCACAGACACAATGGAGTTGGAATTTGTTGGCTATGAAATCAAGGAACCAAAATATACGCTAGAAGAAGCTCGTATCCACGATGCTAGCTACTCAGCACCAATTTTTGTAACCTTCCGCTTGATCAATAAAGAAACAGGCGAAATCAAGACCCAAGAAGTCTTCTTTGGTGATTTCCCAATCATGACCGAAATGGGTACTTTCATCATCAACGGTGGTGAACGTATTATCGTTTCTCAGTTGGTCCGCTCACCAGGTGTTTACTTTAATGATAAAGTAGACAAGAACGGTAAAGTAGGCTACGGCTCAACTGTTATCCCTAACCGTGGAGCTTGGTTGGAACTTGAAAGCGACTCAAAAGACATCGCTTATACTCGTATCGACCGTACTCGTAAGATTCCATTTACGACCTTGGTTCGTGCACTTGGTTTCTCAGGTGATGATGAAATCTTTGATATCTTCGGTGACAGCGAATTGGTTCGCAATACTGTTGAAAAAGATATCCACAAGAATCCAATGGACTCTCGTACAGACGAAGCTTTGAAAGAAATTTATGAACGCCTTCGTCCAGGTGAGCCTAAGACTGCTGAAAGCTCACGTAGCTTGCTTGTGGCACGTTTCTTCGACCCACGCCGCTACGATTTGGCAGCAGTTGGTCGTTACAAGATCAATAAAAAACTCAACGTTAAAACACGCTTGCTCAACCAAACCATTGCGGAGCCATTGGTAGACCCTGAAACTGGTGAAATCTTGGTAGAAGCTGGTACCGTTATGACTCGTAGCGTGATCGAGAGTATCGAGCACCACTTGGATGGCGACTTGAACAAGATCGTTTATATTCCGAACGATGCAGCTGTTTTGACAGAACCAGTTGTCCTTCAAAAATTCAAGGTTGTTGCCCCAACGGATCCAGACCGTGTTGTAACCATCATCGGAAATGCCAATCCAGACGACAAGGTTCGTGTTGTAACTCCTGCGGATATCCTTGCAGAGATGAGCTACTTCCTTAACTTGGCAGAAGGTATCGGACGTGTGGATGATATCGACCACCTTGGAAACCGTCGTATCCGTGCAGTTGGTGAATTGCTTGCTAACCAAGTTCGTCTTGGACTTTCTCGTATGGAACGTAATGTCCGTGAACGCATGTCTGTTCAGGACAACGAAGTCTTGACACCACAACAAATTATCAACATCCGTCCTGTAACAGCTGCGGTTAAAGAATTCTTTGGTTCATCACAGTTGTCACAGTTCATGGACCAACACAACCCGCTTTCTGAGTTGTCTCACAAACGTCGTTTGTCAGCCTTAGGACCTGGTGGTTTGACACGTGACCGTGCTGGATATGAAGTTCGTGACGTGCACTATACTCACTATGGTCGTATGTGCCCAATCGAGACACCTGAAGGACCTAACATCGGTTTGATCAATAACTTGTCATCATATGGTCACTTGAATAAGTATGGATTTGTTCAAACTCCATACCGTAAGGTTGACCGTGAAACAGGTGTAGTCACAAACGAAATCGTTTGGCTGACAGCCGATGAAGAAGATGAATATACTGTAGCGCAGGCTAACTCTCGCCTCAACGAAGACGGTACTTTTGCTGAGAAAGTTGTCATGGGACGTCACCAAGGGGTCAACCAAGAGTATCCAGCAGAAGTCGTTGACTACATGGACGTGTCACCAAAACAGGTAGTTGCCGTTGCGACTGCATGTATTCCTTTCTTGGAAAACGATGACTCCAACCGTGCCCTCATGGGTGCCAACATGCAACGTCAGGCTGTGCCATTGATTGATCCAAAAGCACCTTACGTTGGTACTGGTATGGAATACCAAGCAGCTCATGACTCTGGTGCTGCTGTGATTGCTCAGTATGGTGGTAAAGTTACTTACGCAGATGCTGACAAGGTAGAAGTTCGTCGTGAAGATGGTTCACTAGATGTTTACCACATCCAAAAATTCCGTCGTTCAAACTCAGGTACTGCATACAACCAACGGACTCTCGTAAAAGTTGGTGATGTTGTTGAAAAAGGCGACTTTATCGCTGACGGACCTTCTATGGAAAAAGGGGAAATGGCGCTTGGACAAAACCCAATCGTTGCCTACATGACATGGGAAGGTTACAACTTCGAGGATGCCGTTATCATGAGCGAACGCTTGGTCAAAGACGATGTTTATACATCTGTCCACCTCGAGGAATACGAATCAGAAACGCGCGATACAAAGCTTGGGCCTGAAGAAATTACTCGTGAAATTCCAAACGTTGGTGAAGATGCTCTTAAAGACCTTGACGAAATGGGTATTATCCGTATCGGTGCTGAGGTTAAAGAAGGGGACATCCTTGTAGGTAAAGTCACACCTAAGGGTGAGAAAGACCTCTCAGCTGAAGAACGTCTCTTGCATGCTATCTTCGGAGACAAGTCTCGTGAAGTGCGTGATACCTCGCTTCGTGTACCTCACGGTGCCGATGGTGTTGTTCGTGATGTTAAGATCTTTACACGTTCAAATGGAGATGAGTTGCAATCAGGCGTTAACATGCTGGTTCGCGTCTACATTGCTCAAAAACGTAAAATCAAGGTCGGAGATAAGATGGCCGGACGTCACGGAAACAAAGGGGTTGTCTCTCGTATCGTTCCTGTAGAAGATATGCCTTACCTTCCAGACGGAACTCCAGTCGATATCATGTTGAACCCACTTGGGGTGCCATCGCGTATGAATATCGGTCAGGTTATGGAGCTCCACCTTGGTATGGCGGCTCGTACTCTTGGTATCCACATCGCAACACCAGTCTTTGACGGAGCAAGTTCGGAAGACCTTTGGGACACTGTTAAAGAAGCAGGTATGGACAGTGATGCCAAGACAATCCTTTACGATGGACGTACAGGTGAGCCGTTTGACAACCGTGTATCAGTTGGTGTCATGTACATGATCAAACTCCACCACATGGTTGATGATAAATTGCACGCTCGTTCAGTGGGACCATACTCAACCGTTACCCAACAACCACTCGGAGGTAAAGCTCAGTTTGGTGGGCAACGTTTCGGTGAGATGGAAGTTTGGGCTCTTGAAGCCTACGGTGCGTCAAATGTCCTTCAAGAAATCTTGACTTACAAGTCTGACGATATCAACGGACGTTTGAAAGCTTATGAAGCTATTACAAAAGGAAAACCAATTCCAAAACCAGGTGTTCCAGAATCCTTCCGAGTTCTTGTCAAAGAATTGCAATCTCTTGGTCTTGACATGCGTGTTCTTGACGAAGATGACCAAGAAGTGGAACTTCGCGACTTGGATGAAGGAATGGACGAAGATGTCATCCACGTAGATGACCTTGAAAAAGCCCGCGAAAAAGCAGCCCAAGAGGCTAAAGCAGCCTTTGAAGCTGAAGAAGCTGAGAAAGCAACAAAAGCGGAAGCAACAGAAGAAGCTGCTGAACAAGAATAAGCAGTTCACTTAGAATAGAAAGGGAAGAAATAGTGGTTGATGTAAATCGTTTTAAAAGTATGCAAATCACCCTAGCTTCTCCAAGCAAAGTCCGTTCATGGTCTTATGGAGAAGTCAAAAAACCTGAAACAATCAATTACCGTACCTTGAAACCAGAACGTGAAGGACTCTTTGACGAAGTCATCTTTGGTCCTACAAAGGACTGGGAATGTGCTTGTGGGAAGTACAAACGCATTCGTTACAGAGGGATTGTTTGTGACCGCTGTGGGGTTGAAGTAACGCGTACGAAAGTTCGTCGTGAGCGTATGGGGCACATCGAGTTGAAAGCTCCTGTATCTCACATCTGGTATTTCAAGGGGATTCCAAGCCGTATGGGCTTGACCCTTGATATGAGTCCTCGTGCCCTCGAAGAAGTTATCTACTTTGCGGCTTATGTGGTGATTGATCCGAAGGATACACCACTTGAGCACAAGTCTATCATGACAGAGCGCGAATACCGTGAGCGCTTGCGTGAGTATGGTTATGGTTCATTCGTTGCCAAGATGGGTGCCGAAGCCATCCAAGACCTTTTGAAACAAGTAGATCTTGAAAAAGAAATTGCAGAACTCAAAGAAGAGTTGAAAACAGCTACTGGACAAAAACGTGTCAAAGCCATCCGTCGTTTGGATGTTTTGGATGCCTTTTACAAGTCTGGAAATAAACCTGAATGGATGATTCTCAACATCCTTCCGGTTATTCCACCAGACCTTCGTCCAATGTTGCAGTTGGATGGTGGCCGTTTTGCCTCATCTGACTTGAACGACCTTTACCGCCGTGTTATCAACCGTAACAACCGTTTGGCTCGTTTGCTTGAGTTGAATGCACCAGGTATCATCGTTCAAAATGAGAAGCGTATGCTTCAAGAAGCGGTTGACGCTTTGATTGACAACGGTCGTCGTGGTCGTCCAATCACAGGACCAGGTAGCCGTCCACTGAAATCATTGAGCCACATGCTTAAAGGGAAACAAGGACGCTTCCGTCAAAACTTGCTCGGTAAACGTGTTGACTTCTCAGGACGTTCCGTTATCGCCGTTGGTCCAACTCTTAAGATGTACCAATGTGGTGTGCCACGTGAAATGGCGATCGAGCTCTTTAAACCATTCGTCATGCGCGAAATCGTTGCCCGTGACATCGTGCAAAACGTTAAGGCAGCTAAACGCTTGGTGGAACGTGGAGACGAACGTATCTGGGATATCCTTGAAGAAGTAATCAAAGAACACCCAGTTCTTTTGAACCGCGCACCGACCCTTCACCGTTTGGGTATCCAAGCCTTCGAGCCAGTCTTGATTGATGGTAAGGCCCTTCGCTTACACCCGCTTGTCTGTGAAGCCTACAATGCCGACTTTGACGGGGACCAAATGGCCATTCACGTACCGCTTTCAGAAGAAGCTCAAGCAGAAGCTCGTATCTTGATGTTGGCTGCTGAGCATATCTTGAACCCGAAAGATGGTAAACCAGTTGTTACTCCATCTCAGGACATGGTTTTGGGTAACTACTACTTGACCATGGAAGAAGCTGGTCGTGAAGGGGAAGGAATGGTCTTCAAAGACCGTGACGAAGCGGTTATGGCTTACCGCAATGGTTATGTTCACCTCCACTCACGTGTAGGTATCGCGACAGATAGTCTTAACAAACCATGGACTGAAGAGCAAAAACACAAGGTCTTGCTGACAACAGTTGGTAAAATCCTCTTCAATGACATCATGCCAGAGGGGCTGCCTTACTTGCAAGAACCAACAAATGCCAACTTAACAGAAGGTGTTCCAGCTAAATACTTCTTGCCACTAGGTGGAGATATCAAGGAAGCAATCAGCAATCTTGAACTCAACCCTCCATTCAAGAAGAAAAATCTTGGGAATATCATCGCTGAAATCTTCAAACGTTTCCGTACGACAGAAACTTCTGCCCTACTTGACCGCATGAAGAACCTCGGTTACCACCACTCAACTCTTGCAGGTTTGACAGTGGGTATTGCCGATATCCCAGTTGTTGAAGACAAGGCTGAAATCATCGAAGAATCACACAAACGTGTAGAACAAATCACCAAACAATTCCGTCGTGGTATGATCACAGACGACGAGCGCTACAACGCTGTTACAGCTGAATGGCGTGCAGCCCGTGAAAAATTGGAGAAACGTTTGGTTGCCAACCAAGATCCTAAGAACCCAATCGTTATGATGATGGACTCTGGAGCCCGTGGTAACATCTCAAACTTCTCACAGCTTGCCGGTATGCGTGGTCTGATGGCCGCTCCGAACGGACGTATCATGGAATTGCCAATCCTTTCAAACTTCCGCGAAGGTTTGTCAGTACTCGAAATGTTCTTCTCAACTCACGGTGCCCGTAAAGGTATGACCGATACGGCCCTTAAGACAGCCGACTCAGGTTACTTGACTCGTCGTTTGGTTGACGTTGCCCAAGATGTGATCATCCGTGAGGACGACTGTGGAACAGACCGTGGTCTCTTGATCCGTTCTATCGCAGAAGGAAAAGAGATGATCGAGTCTCTCGAAGAACGCCTCAACGGTCGTTACACTAAGAAAACTGTTAAACATCCAGAAACTGGTGCAGTGATCATCGGTCCAAATGAGTTGATTACAGAAGACAAGGCGCGTGAAATTGTCAATGCTGGTGTGGAAGAAGTGACTATCCGTTCCGTATTTACATGTAACACTCGTCATGGTGTCTGCCGTCACTGTTACGGTATCAACTTGGCGACTGGTGATGCGGTTGAAGTTGGTGAAGCAGTTGGTACAATCGCTGCCCAATCTATCGGGGAACCTGGTACACAGCTTACAATGCGTACCTTCCACACGGGTGGGGTTGCCTCAAATACCGATATCACTCAGGGTCTTCCTCGTGTCCAAGAAATCTTTGAAGCCCGCAATCCTAAAGGGGAAGCGGTCATCACAGAGGTCAAAGGACAAGTTACAGCTATCGAAGAAGACGCGTCAACTCGTACCAAGAAAGTCTTCGTTAAGGGTGAAACTGGAGAAGGCGAATACGTGGTACCATTTACAGCCCGTATGCGCGTCGAAGTTGGAGACCAAGTCTCTCGCGGTGCGGCATTGACAGAAGGTTCTATCCAACCGAAACGTCTCCTCGCTGTTCGTGATGTCTTGTCAGTTGAAACCTACCTTCTCGGTGAAGTACAAAAAGTTTACCGCAGCCAAGGGGTAGAAATCGGTGACAAACACATCGAGGTAATGGTTCGTCAAATGATCCGTAAAGTTCGTGTCATGGATCCAGGTGACACAGATCTTCTTATGGGTACTCTCATGGACATCAACGACTTTACAGATGCCAACAAGGATGTTCTTATCGCAGGTGGAGTTCCAGCGACTGGTCGCCCAGTTCTTATGGGAATCACCAAAGCCTCACTTGAAACCAATAGTTTCTTGTCAGCGGCTTCCTTCCAGGAAACAACTCGTGTCCTTACAGATGCAGCCATCCGTGGTAAGAAAGATCATCTCCTTGGACTCAAGGAAAATGTTATCATCGGTAAGATCATCCCAGCTGGTACTGGTATGGCTCGCTACCGTAACCTTGAACCACAAGCCATCAATGAAGCAGAATATCTGGCTCCAGAACAAGAAGAGGCAGAACTTGCTCCTGTAGAGGAAGTTGTGGAAATCCAAGTTGAAGAAACAGTAGAATAAAAGCAAACAAGAGAACCTTTGGGTTCTCTTTGCTTTGTTTCAGAAAATTTTCCCACTTTTTCATAAAGTATGGTAGAATAGAAGAACTAAAATGCCAAGGAGGTGTCCGTATGGAACAAACATTCTTTATCATTAAGCCAGATGGTGTGAAAAGAGGGCTGATTGGCGAAATTCTGCAAAGAATGGAACAACGAGGTTTCAAACTCGAAAAATTAGAGTTGCGTTCAGCAGTTTCAGAAGATTTGATTGACCAACACTATCAAGACTTGGTTGAAAAAAGTTTTTATCCTCCTATCCGTCAGTTTATGACTTCAGGACCAGTAGTGGTGGGCATTCTATCAGGTCCGAAAGTGATTGAAACTTGGCGGACTATGATGGGGGCTACTCGTCCAGAAGAAGCCTTGCCTGGAACTATCCGAGGAGATTTTGCTAAAGCAGCAGGAGACAATCAAGCCATTCAAAATGTGGTTCACGGATCTGATTCGGAAGCTTCTGCCAAACGAGAAATTGCTCTCTGGTTTAAGGATTAGACCGGTAAAAGAACAGTTCTGTGCACAACAGAACTGTTTTTTGGGCAGTTGAGCATAAAAAAAGAACACTTGAGAGGGCATTCTTCATTTCACACTCCTTACAGGGTATAATCCCTTATATGGAGGGACAAGAAATGATAAAATCAATTCGCCTATTATTGTTGGCTGCGGTCATCCAGATTAGTTTTGCTAGTTGTCTATTATGGAAAGAATCCTTTTTATCGTTGAAGCAGACCAATGCTTATTTTTTGATTTTTCTAGTAGGAATTTCTGTTTTTTGTGCTGTGATAAATTATTTTCATACAGCAGACCAGTCAAAGCACAGTATTTTACATGTTCAAAAGAAAGTGAGTCTTATTTATGGTCTCCTTTTAGCAGTCAATCTTCTGGCAACCTGTTTGGTTCTCTCAGAAAGTATCCAAACCACTAGCAGGCTGCAACAGGAACTGGTTGACCTCTTTTTACCCTCCTTCTTTTTCTTGCTAGGAGTAGATCTATTGATTTTCTTACCTTTTGATAAAATTTTTCGCGATATAGAAAATCACCTCAATAAAAAGAAAACAGTCGTCATTTCCGTTCTAGCTACGATGGTTTTCTTGAGGAATCCCTTAGTGATTTCCTCGATTTTCTTTTATATCAGTGTTGGTTTTCTATGCGCACGTTTCCTTTTTCCCAAATGTATCCAAAGGGAAATCTCCTTTTATGGGCACCTGATTCGGGATATCCTGTTTGTTTTTTCAATAGTTGTATTCTTTTAAGTGGAGGAGAATCTTTCAAAATTGTTATAGTAAGTCCATAAAGAAAATTCACACAAAAGAAAACTTTTTGGTATAATAGTAGCATGCACACAAAAAATGAAGAAGAGCTTCTAGCTCTCGGAGAAAGATTAGGTCATTTGCTTCAAAAAGACGATGTTCTAATCTTGACTGGAGAGTTAGGTGCGGGTAAAACAACCTTTACAAAAGGCCTTGCCAAGGGCTTGGATATCCGTCAGATGATTAAAAGTCCAACCTATACCATTGTCAGAGAGTATGAAGGACGCTTGCCACTTTATCATCTTGATGTTTACCGTATCGAAGGGGACGCTGATTCTATTGACTTGGATGAGTTTCTCTTTGGTGGTGGTGTGACTGTTATTGAGTGGGGGCATCTTTTGGGTGAAGATTTACCAGATTCTTACTTGGAGTTGGAAATTTTGAAAGAAGCCGACGGTCGTTGCCTTCAATTTATAGCTCATGGTTCTCGAGCTGAACACCTCATTAAGGAGCTTCATGATGGAGTATGATCTTTGTATTCGTGAGGCTGAGATTCAAGATGCCGCATTTTTGGTTGCTTTTTTAAATCAAGTCGGTCGAGAGACAGACTACACTAGCTTGGATGAACATGGCATAGGGATGACTGCGTCTGAAATGGCTCTTTTTATCGAAAAACAAGCTGCTTCAGAAAATCAAATCACTCTCCTCGCCTTACTGAATGATGAGATTGCAGGTGTTTTGAATATCACTGCTGATCAGCGTGTAAGGGTTCGGCATATTGGAGATGTTTTTTTGGCTATTCAAAAGAAATTTTGGAACCAAGGTTTGGCTACCATACTTCTAGAAGAAGGTATTGAGTGGGCTAAATCGAGTGCTGTTTTGCGTCGCTTACAACTTAGTGTGCAAAAACGAAATGAGGCCGCTATCCACCTCTATTCAAAAATGGGATTTATAACAGAAGGCTTGCAAGAAAGAGGAGCCTATTTAGCAGAAGGGACATTTTTAGATGTTTGCCTTATGGGCAGACTGATAAATAAATAACGAGATGATTAAAAAATTAATTGGAATGGTGCTAGGTTTCCTAGCAGTAACAGTTTTAGGTGTAGCGGTTTATGGCTATACCATCTACCAACAGGGAACAGAAACCCTAAGTAAAAAGACTTACAAAAAAATCGGGGAAGAAACCAACGTTATCGAAGCGACGGAGCCTCTGACCATCCTCTTGATGGGGGTAGATACGGGAAATGTGGAACGTACAGACCCGTGGGCGGGAAATAGTGATTCCATGATTCTCTTGACGGTTAATCCCAAAACAAAGAAAACCACTATGATGAGTTTGGAACGGGATATTTTGACCAAGATTGAGACTGGAAACGGTCAAGTTCAGGAAGCTAAACTCAATGCGGCCTATGCTAATGGTGGTGCGGAACTTGCAATTTCTACTATTCAAAAGATGATGAATATCCACATTGACCGCTATGTGATGGTTAACATGCAGGGGCTTCAACAATTGGTGGATGCAGTTGGTGGGATCACCGTCAACAATACACTCGGTTTCCCAATTTCGATTGCTGACCAAGAGGAGTTTAATAAGATTTCTATCGGTGTTGGAGAACAAACCTTGAATGGGGAGGAAGCTCTGGTGTATTCACGGATGCGTTACCAAGACCCAGAGGGAGACTATGGTCGTCAAAAACGTCAACGTGAAGTTATTCAAAAGATCGTTGAGAAGGTTTTGAGCCTAAACAGTGTGAGTCATTATCAAGGTATCCTCAAAGCTTTGAGTGATAACATGCAGACCAATGTGGACTTGTCAGCTAAGAGCATTCCACAATTGCTTGGCTATCAAGATTCTTTCAAGAATATCGAAACGCATCAATTGCGTGGGGAAGATGCTGAGCTACAGGGAATTTCTTATCAGATTGTCACTTCAGAACATATGCTTGAAATGCAAAATCTCTTGCGTAGTTCACTAGGTAAAGAGCCGGTGACAGAATTGGAAACCAATGCGGTACTGTACGAAACAGCCTTTGGTCGGACAGCACCTTCAACCAGTACGAACGCTTCAAACGAAGAAGCAGAATAAGAAAAGAATCAAATCGTGGGAAATTTCCTGCGATTTTTTCAAAAAAATTCGAATAGATAAGTAGGAGGAAACATGAAAGCAGAAATTATTGCTGTTGGAACAGAAATTTTAACAGGGCAGATTGTCAATACCAATGCTCAGTTTTTATCAGAGAAACTAGCCGAAATCGGGGTAGATGTCTACTTCCAAACAGCTGTTGGAGATAATGAAGCTCGTCTTTTGTCCTTGCTTGAGATTGCGAGTCAACGTAGTAATCTTGTGATTTTGACAGGGGGCTTGGGACCAACCGAGGATGATTTGACCAAACAAACCCTGGCAAAATTTTTGGGAAAAGATCTAGTGTTTGACCCTCAAGCGCAAGAGAAACTGGATATTTTCTTTGCTCATAGACCTGACTATGCTCGGACACCGAATAATGAGCGCCAAGCCCAAATTGTAGAAGGGGCGACTCCACTGCCAAATGAGACAGGTTTAGCAGTAGGAGGGGTGTCGGAAGTGGATGGCGTGACCTACGTGGTCCTCCCGGGACCACCTAGTGAATTGAAACCTATGGTCTTAAATCAACTCTTACCTAAGTTAATGACTGGTACCAAGTTATACTCACGTGTGCTCCGTTTCTTTGGAATTGGGGAGAGTCAGTTGGTGACCATTTTGGCGGATTTGATTGACCATCAAACCGATCCGACTTTGGCGCCGTATGCCAAAACAGGAGAAGTGACCTTGCGCTTGTCTACAAAAGCAGTTAGTCAAGAAAAGGCTGATCAAGCGCTGGATATCTTAGAAAATCAAATCTTGAGTCGCCAAACTTTCGAGGGAATTTCTTTACGAGACATCTGTTACGGATATGGGGAAGAAACCAGCCTCGCAAGTGTCGTTGTAGAAGAGCTAAAGAAGAGACAGAAAAGCATTACTGCGGCAGAAAGCTTGACGGCAGGTCTCTTTCAAGCGACATTAGCAGACTTTTCGGGCGTTTCAGCAATCTTTAATGGCGGTTTTGTCACTTACAGCCTAGAAGAAAAGTCCAAGATGTTGGATATTTCCGAGCAAGAGCTAAAAGAACACGGGGTTGTTTCTGAGTTTACGGCTCGAAAAATGGCAGAGCAGGCACGGATCAAGACTCAGTCTGATTATGGAGTCAGTCTGACAGGTGTAGCTGGGCCAGATAGCCTAGAGGGTCATCCAGCTGGTACAGTTTTTATTGGACTGGCACATGCCAAAGGGACAGAGGTGATCAAGGCTAATATCGCAGGACGGAGTCGAGCAGATGTCCGACATATTGCGGTCATGCATGCCTTTAACCTAGTTCGCAAGGCTTTATTAAGTGACTAAATTTTGGTATAATGAAAGATAGGTCTAAGGACCAGTAGAATATAGGAGAACAAAATGGCGAAAAAACCAACAAAAAAATTAGATGAAATTGGGAAAAAATTTGGAGCAGACCGTGAAAAAGCATTGAACGATGCTCTTAAATTGATCGAAAAAGACTTTGGTAAAGGCTCAATCATGCGCTTGGGTGAGCGCGCGGAGCAAAAAGTTCAAGTGATGAGCTCAGGCTCATTGGCTCTGGACATTGCTCTTGGTTCAGGTGGTTATCCTAAAGGACGTATCATCGAAATCTATGGACCAGAATCATCTGGTAAGACAACGGTTGCCCTTCACGCTGTTGCGCAAGCACAGAAAGAAGGTGGTATTGCAGCCTTTATCGATGCGGAACATGCTCTTGACCCAGCCTATGCTGCAGCCCTTGGTGTGAACATTGACGAATTGCTCTTGTCACAACCAGACTCAGGAGAGCAAGGTCTTGAAATTGCTGGAAAATTGATTGACTCAGGTGCAGTTGACCTTGTCGTTATCGACTCGGTTGCGGCCCTTGTACCTCGTGCGGAAATTGATGGGGATATTGGAGATAGTCACGTTGGTTTGCAAGCTCGTATGATGAGCCAGGCCATGCGTAAACTTGGTGCTTCTATCAATAAAACCAAAACAATTGCCATCTTTATCAACCAATTGCGTGAAAAAGTTGGAGTCATGTTTGGAAATCCAGAAACAACACCTGGTGGACGTGCTTTGAAATTCTACGCTTCAGTCCGTTTGGATGTTCGTGGAAGCACACAAATCAAGGGAACTGGTGATCAAAAAGATACCAATGTCGGTAAGGAAACCAAGATCAAGGTCGTGAAAAACAAGGTAGCTCCACCATTTAAGGAAGCCTTTGTTGAAATCATGTACGGAGAAGGAATTTCTAAGACTGGTGAGCTCTTGAAGATTGCAAGTGATCTCGATATCATCCAAAAAGCGGGAGCATGGTACTCTTACAAGGGTGAAAAAATCGGACAAGGATCTGAAAATGCTAAGAAATACTTGGCGGATCACCCAGAAATCTTTGATGCCATTGACCACCAAGTCCGTGTTCAATATGGTTTGATTGAAGATGAAGAAAGAACAACTCCTACCTCTGTTGCAGAAGATTTAGCACCTAACCAAGAAGTAACACTTGACCTAGGCGACGGACTTGAAATCGAAATTGAAGATTAAAAATAAAAGCGGAGAAGTCTTTCTCTGCTTTTTATGTTTAAATATTAAGTCTCCATAAGCTTCAAAAGCGTAATAAAAGAGTATTTAATCAAAAAAATTAAATCATTCTATAAAAAGGAGACTACTATAATGGAAAAACGCCTTGTTCGAAACGTACAAGACAAAAAGATTGCTGGTGTTTGTGCTGGTATCGGTGACTACTTTAACATGGACCACACACTTGTTCGTGCACTTTGGATTATCTTCACCCTACTTGGTGGTTCTGGAATCTTAGCTTATGCTGTTCTCTACTTCCTTCTTCCAGAAGGCAATGCAGAAGCTTAAGCCATAGAGAGAATAAAAGTTTATTCTGATCAGTTGAAAATAAAAAATGCATGTAATCGTGGATTACATGCATTTTTATATGTAGCTTCTATCGAAAAAGAGAGGTTCTTCACCAGATGGACAAGTCTTGTTTAATGGTCACTAAAACGACGATACTCTATATGAAAGTCAAAATAATGTTCATTCTGTAACTTTTGGAAGATATCGCGATAGGCTTCTTCGTCAAAATGGTCGCCACGGTAGAGAATTTCAAAACTCAAACCTTCGTACTCTAGAAAAGCGTTGGCTGTTTTGAAACCATTTTGGCGGTAGAAGTCCATGCGTGCCTTTCTCTGCTCCAAGTTATCGCATTCTTCGTCCAATCGCTCGACTTCCAATAACATGGTTCGCTGGTAAAAATCAGTCAGCTTTTCGATGATTTCTTTTCCATATCCGTGGCTTCTCAAGTGGGGCATGATGGCAAAAAAGCTGATATAAAAAGCTTTTTGATTGGAGATGGCAAAAGCAAAGCCGACAAACTCTTCTTGGTTATAAAAGGCAAAAAAGTGAGCGTCTTCTCGGTCCTGATAGCGCAAGAACTCGGATAGAGGGACTCGTTCTTCCTTGGGGAAAGCTTCCTTGTTTAGCTTTTCAACCTTATCCAGATCGGGAAATGCATCGGTTATTAATTGACTGGTCAAATTCATAAATGACCTCCTTTTCTTGATTATAGCAAATTGTCTCTCTGTAAGCAATTGATTGCAAACTTAGTGATAGAGCCTTGTCGCTCCTTTAGAAAGCTGATATAATAGCTTTATGAATAAGAAACGATCCGTGGACTTGATACATGGTCCTATTCTTCCTGCGCTGTTAAGCTTTGCCTTTCCAATCTTGCTGTCAAATATTTTCCAACAGCTCTATAATACAGCTGACGTCTTGATTGTTGGACGATTTCTTGGTCAAGATTCCTTGGCAGCAGTAGGGGCGACAACTGCCATTTTTGACTTGATTATAGGCTTTACGCTTGGTGTTGGCAATGGCATGGGGATCGTCATTGCCCGCTATTATGGGGCTCGGAATTTCACTAAAATCAAGGAAGCAGTAGCAGCAACTTGGATTTTAGGTGTTCTTTTGAGCATTGTGATCATGCTGATGGGATTTGTCGGTCTGTATCCACTCTTGCAATATTTAGATACCCCTGCAGAAATCCTTCCTCAATCCTATCAATATATTTCTATGATTGTGACCTGTGTAGGTGTCAGCTTTGCCTATAATCTTTTTGCAGGCTTGTTGCGATCCATTGGAGACAGTCTAGCAGCTCTTGGATTTCTGATTTTTTCTGCTTTGGTTAATGTGGTTCTAGATTTGTATTTTATTACGCAACTGCATCTGGGAGTTCAATCTGCGGGCCTTGCTACCATTATCTCTCAAGGCTTATCAGCGGTTCTCTGCTTTTATTATATCCGCAAGAGTGTTCCAGAACTGCTCCCTCAACTCAAGCATTTTAAATGGAACAAGGCCTTGTACGCGGATCTTTTAGAACAAGGTTTGGCCATGGGTCTGATGAGTTCGATTGTGTCCATTGGTAGCGTGATTTTACAGTCTTCTGTCAATACTTTTGGAGCTGTGATTATTAGTGCACAAACAGCAGCTCGACGGATTATGGCCTTTGCTCTCCTTCCGATGACTGCTATTTCTTCTGCTATGACGACCTTTGCCTCTCAAAATCTCGGGGCCAAGCGACCAGACCGCATTGTTCAAGGACTTGGTATTGGGAGTCGCCTGAGCATGTCCTGGGCAGGTTTTGTTTGTATCTTCCTCTTTTTTGCCAGTCCTAGTTTGGTTTCTTTCTTGGCCAGTTCGACAGATACTTACTTGGTAGAAAATGGTAGCCTCTACCTGCAAATCAGTTCAGTCTTTTATCCGATTTTGAGCCTTTTGCTGATTTATCGGAATTGCTTGCAGGGATTGGGGCAGAAAGTCCTTCCTCTAGTTTCCAGCTTTATAGAACTAATCGGGAAAATTGTTTTTGTAGTTTTGATTATCCCTTGGGCAGGCTATAGGGGAGTTATCCTTTGTGAACCCCTTATCTGGGTTGCCATGACCACCCAACTGTACTTTTCACTTTTCCGCCATCCCCTGATAAAAGAAGGCAAGGCAATCTTGGCAGCCAAAGGACAATCCTAGCTGGATTTGCTGAATAAAATCCATTTCCTCTAGTGAAAATCGAAAAAACTTGTGTTATAATAAGAAAGATTAAAATGTGAAAAAAGGAGATTCCTAATGGGACGTAAATGGGCCAATATCGTAGCCAAGAAAACGGCTAAAGATGGAGCTAACTCTAAAGTATATGCAAAATTTGGTGTAGAAATCTATGTAGCAGCTAAAAAAGGTGATCCAGACCCAGAATCAAACACTGCTTTGAAATTCGTTATCGACCGTGCGAAACAAGCCCAAGTGCCAAAACACGTTATCGATAAAGCGATTGATAAAGCAAAAGGAAACACAGACGAAACCTTTACAGAAGGACGTTACGAAGGTTTTGGACCAAATGGTTCTATGTTGATTGTGGATACCTTGACTTCAAACGTCAACCGTACCGCAGCCAATGTCCGTGCAGCTTTTGGTAAAAACGGCGGAAACATGGGTGCTTCAGGTTCAGTTTCATACCTCTTTGATAACAAGGGTGTGATCGTATTTGCGGGTGAGGACGCTGATGCAGTCTTTGAGCAATTGCTAGAAGCAGATGTGGATGTGGACGATGTAGAAGCAGAAGAAGGAACAATCACTGTTTACACAGCTCCAACAGACCTTCACAAGGCTATCGTTGCCCTTCGTGAGTCTGGTATCGAAGAATTCCAAGTGACTGAATTGGAAATGATTCCTCAGTCTGAAGTGGAATTGTCAGGCGAAGACCTTGAAACCTTTGAAAAACTTTACAGCGTTCTTGAGGACGACGAAGACGTACAAAAGATCTACACAAACGTAGATGGATTCTAATAGAAAAACGAACAGTTTTACTAGCTGTTCGTTTTTTTTGATATTTGAACTTAGACTCTGGTTTCAGAATCGTTTTGTTTCTTGCTTTTTTCTAGACCTAGACCGACTGCATGTTTTTGGACGAGCAAGAGTTGTCCATTGTCCTGTTTTGCAAAAGTTAAGGTAACAGTCTTGATCTTGTCACCAATGGAGATATAGGTGATTTTTCTCGTATCATAGCCTCCGATAGTGGAGTCAAACTCGGAGTCTGGTAGTCCGTGTTTTTTGATAATATCCTTGTAGTTGGTACCACCTTTTCCTTTGTTATCAAGGTCACCTTCGATTAAGGCGTCGAACTGTTCCTGGGTCCAGGTGAAGTTATCGTCTTCTTCCTCCTCTGGGATGGAATAGGCGCTATCATCTGTCAAGTCGCTTTCTTCTTCGCGCTCCATTGAGGCACTTGCCTCGCTGTAGGAACGGTTAAACTCCCTGATAAACTCTTTGTAGACATTAGCGTACAGTACTTGGGTCGTAAAGAAAAGTACAACAGAAGCAACTGCGAGGGATGTTCCGATAATGGCCATGGTTTTCCGTTTTTTGAGATTGACGATAAGGCCGATAATCCCCAAGATAAATGCGACAATGGCGATGAAAAATGATAGATAGTTAATAAATGGAATCCAGGACCCTAAAAGTGCGATGGCTCCAAAAATGGTTGCTAAGATTCCTAAAACTCTTTGTTCTTCTGGTTTCATTTGAAAGCTTTCTCCCTTCATCGAGTGAATGGATTTCTATCCACAGTAGTTAGTGCTTATTATAGAAAAAATATTGCCTAATGTCAATTTAAACTAAAATAGTTCTCTTGGAAACTTTTTTCTTGACATCTTTTCTGAAAATGATAAAATAGTTCTCATGGGAACTTAAATAGTTCTTGTGAGAACTATATTTATCGTAAGAAAGGAGCAATCATGGACAAGCCGATGTTAATGTTCAAACGTTTTGGACACCAGCTTCATCTGATGGTACAGAAAGAAGCTAAGCGATGTGGCATTGAATTTATGGGTGGACCGCAAGGGCAGGTTCTGCGTTTTTTAGATCATTGTGAACAAAAAGAGGAATTGGTCTTGATTAAGGATATCGAGCAGGAACTCAATATTACCAAATCTGTGGCGAGTAATCTAGTCAAGCGTATGGTGCAAAATGGTTTGGTTGAGCTAGAGGCCAGCCCGAGCGATAAGCGGGCAAAATTTGTTCGCCTGACGGAGAAATCGCGTTCGCAGATGCAAAAAGTTAAGGCTTTTTTTGATCGGATCGATCAGAGTCTGCTAGAGGGGGTTTCAAAGTCAGACTTGGCAATCTTTGAAAAGGTTCTCGGTCAGTTGCAAGAAAATGTTGAGAAGATAGGAGGAGAGAATGAAGAAACTCGCTAAACGTATTACAGGAAAAGAGTGGGGGATGATCCTACTCACTGTTCTTTTCACTTGTTTCTCGGTCTATCTCGAGTTAGAAGTGCCGACCTATATTTCAGAAATAACAGAATTGATTGGAACACCGGGTACGGAGTTAGGACAACTATGGTCTCCTGCTGCCAAGATGATGGGCTTATCTCTCCTAGCCTTTCTGTCTTCTGTAACAGTTGGATTTTTTGCTTCTCGTGTTGCAGCGTCTTACACGACTCACTTGCGAAGAGATATTTTTAATCGTGTTCTAGATTTTTCGCAAACGGAAATCAAACGTTTTTCAATCCCCAGTCTTTTGACTCGAGCGACCAATGATATTACGCAGGTTCAGATGCTCTTTACCATGGGCTTGCAAGTGGTTACTCGTGGGCCAATTATGGCTATCTGGGCCATTGGAAAAATCCTTGGGAAATCGGAATACTGGCTCTGGGCAGTCGTTGTGGCTGTTATTGTCAACGTCTTGATGACCACCGTTCTCATGACTCTGGCCTTTCCAAAACAATCGGTCATCCAAAAATTGACAGATAAACTCAATAGTATCACTCGTGAAAGTTTGACGGGGATTCGAGTTGTTCGTGCATACAATGCGGAAGATTACCAAGATAAGAAATTTGAAGCAGCCAACGATGAGGTAACACGTCTTAATCTCTTTGTCAATCGATTGATGGCGATTATGAACCCGATCATGATGGCGATTTCCAGTGGATTAAGTTTAGCCATTTACTGGATTGGTGCCTATATCATCAACGATGCAAGTTTGACAGAACGTCTGCCACTCTTTAGTGATATGGTGGTCTTCATGTCCTATGCTATGCAGGTCGTGATGGGCTTCCTTCTCATGGGAGCACTCTTTATCGTTCTTCCTCGTACCTTGGTTTCGGCAGGACGTATCAATCAAGTATTGGATCTGCATTCTTCTATTGAAAATCCTAGTCATGCACAGACAGCGGATCCTTCAGTTCAAGGACAAGTGGAATTCCGTGATGTGACTTTCCGCTACTCTAAAAACTCTGAAGCAGTCGTGGAACATGTCACTTTCAAAGCAGAAGCGGGTCAAACCGTAGCCTTCATCGGATCGACTGGATCAGGTAAGTCCACCCTAGTCAACCTCTTGCCACGTTTTTACGATGTTTCAGATGGACAAATCCTAGTTGATGGTGTCAATGTACAGAATTATGATTTAGAAGACTTGCGTAATAAGGTCGGTTATATTCCACAAAAAGCTGTACTTTTTTCTGGAGATGTCAAGGGGAACTTGGACTTTGGTAAGAGCAAAGAAACTCCTCTAAGCGAAGCTGCTATGTGGCAAGACTTGGAATTGGCCCAGTCTAAATGCTTCATCGAAGACAAGGAAGCAGGTCTTGCATCAGAAGTGGCTCAAGGCGGAACCAACTTCTCAGGTGGACAAAGACAGCGTCTGGCCATTGCGCGTGCCTTGGCTCGTAAACCAGAGGTTCTCATCTTTGATGACTCTTTCTCAGCCTTGGACTACAAGACAGATCGTGTCCTTCGCCAAGAGCTAGCTAAGAAAACAAAATCCATGACCAAGCTCATCGTAGCGCAACGGATTTCTACCATTATGGACGCCGACCTGATCTTGGTTTTGGATCAAGGTAAAGTCGTGGGACAAGGCACCCACAAGGAACTTCTTGCAACCAACGAAGTCTACCAAGAAATTGCCTACTCACAACTATCGAAGGAGGAATTGGAACATGGAAAATAAAAAAGTTTCGGTCTGGAAACAGTGCAAACCTTATATGGCGGGCCTCCAACTCCCTCTCCTAATAGCAGTTGTGGCTGCGGTCATTTCAAGCATCATTACCGTTTATGGTCCAACTAAGATTAAAGAAATTACTAACTTGATTTCAGATGGCTTGGCTACAGAAATCGACTTGGTAGCTGTGTCAAACATTGCTGGATTTTTGGTTGTTCTGTATGTATTTGGAGCTATCCTTAATTATACACAGGCCTATATCTTTTCAACGAGTATCCAACATTTTTCAAAACGCTTGCGGACGGCTATCGCTGAAAAGATTAATCGTTTGCCACTTGGCTATTTTGACCGTCATTCACAAGGAGATACCCTTTCGCGCGTGACCAATGATGTGGATACAGCAGCGCAATCTCTCAACCAAAGTTTAGGGACAGTTCTTTCAGCTAGTTTCTTGTTGATTGCTGTCTTGGTGACCATGTTTGGGATGAACTGGATTTTGGCATTGGTAACAGTTGTATCAACCCTTGTTGGTTTTGCGGCGGTTTCCGTAATCATGGCCAAGTCACAGGGTTATTTTAAAGCCCAACAAAATAATCTAGCGGCCGTCAATGGTTACGTAGAAGAAATGTACTCTGGCCATAATGTAGTGACCAGCTACAACGCAGTGGACACCTCCAAAGCGAGATTTGCAGGTTTAAACCAGAACTTGCATGATAGTATCTGGAAATCTCAGTTTATTTCTGGTATCATGATGCCAGCCATGTTCTTTGTTGGGAACTTTAGTTATGTCTTAGTCATCATCGTTGGGGCCGCGCTGGCGTTAGAAGGGCATATCAGTATCGGGATTATTGTAGCCTTTATGGTTTACGTACGGACCTTCTCCCAACCTCTGTCACAGATTGCCCAAGGGATTACGAGCTTGCAACAAGCGAGTGCAGCCATGACTCGTGTATTAGAATTTCTAGCTGAAGCTGAGATGCAGGATGAATCTCATAAGGAAAGACAATTGGCCCATATGAAAGGGGAAGTAGTCTTTGATCATGTGTCCTTTGGCTATACACCAGAGCGCACCATTATCCATGACTTTTCTGCGACAGCTCATGCAGGTCAGAAGGTTGCTATCGTTGGACCGACTGGGGCTGGGAAGACAACCATTGTCAATCTTTTGATGAAGTTCTATGAGATAGATAAGGGAAGTATCCGCATCGATGGCGTGGATACTAAGGACATGAAACGCTCAGAAGTACACGATGCCTTTTCAATGGTCTTGCAGGACACTTGGCTCTTTGAAGGAACGATTCGAGAGAACCTGATCTATAATCAGACAGACATCAGTGATGAACGAATGATGGAAGCCAGCAAGGCTGTGGGAATCCACCACTTTATCATGACCTTGCCAGATGGCTACGATACTGTTTTGGATGACACTGTGACCTTGTCTGTTGGGCAAAAACAACTCTTGACCATTGCTCGTGCACTTCTTAAGGATGCACCACTCTTGATTTTGGATGAAGCGACATCTTCAGTCGACACACGTACAGAGGAGTTGATTCAAAAAGCCATGGACCGTTTGATGGAAGGCAGAACTTCCTTTGTCATCGCCCACCGCTTGTCAACGATTCGTAATGCAGATTTGATTCTTGTCATGAAAGATGGAAATATCATCGAGCAAGGCAATCACGAGGAGCTGATGGCGCAAGGTGGCTTTTATGCGGATCTCTACAATAGTCAATTTACAGAAGACGAAGCAGAAGAATAAATCTAAAGAAGGCTTGACGGCCTTCTTTTTCTGCACTATACTAGAAGACAAACGTCTCACCTGTAGACGAAAACAAGGTAATGAATGAGAAGTATAAATGAAAAATTATCAAGAATGGTATCAAAATATCAGCTCCAGACTCACCAGCCATCCCACTCTTTTATTTCTGTTACGCAGTTTCAATCGTTTGATGACAGTCGCCATGCCTCTGGTCTACCTGGCCTTGCTAGTCACCACTTACCTGCAACTAGGACTTGGTCAGCAAGTTGGGGTTTATTTGCTTGTCCCTGCCTCAGGTTTTGTGATTTTGTCTCTTTTTCGTAAGAAAATCAACCACCCGCGACCTTATGAAACTTGGGATATCTGTCCCCTTCTTGATAAGGATAGTTCGGGACGGTCGATGCCCAGTCGCCATGTCTTTTCGGCAACTATCATCTCCATGGCCTGTCTGCATGCTAGTCTACCTGTTGGCTTAGCATGCTTGATTTTTTCAGCTTTGCTGGGACTGGTGAGGGTTTTAGGGGGGGTTCATTATCCCAAGGATGTCTTGGTTGGCTATGCTTGTGGTCTGGTGTGGGGATTCCTTTTCTTCTTATTTTGACATGTAAGTTAAGCTAGTCCTACAACCACTTACTGCTTCAAATTGACCACTTGCTTTTTTGCCCTTGTATTCCTAACTTAGCTTTGATATAGTAGAGTCAGAAAGGAGATGTGATGAAGTTACGAATTGAGATTGACGGCAATTTAGAGGAGACTGAAATTGTCATCAAGACCCCTGCTTTGACAGATGAAATTGCAGATTTGCAACGGCTCTTGCAAGAGTCAAAGGCTCCGAGGTTGACTTTTTACAAGGGGACAGGTGAATATTATCTAGACCTTTCAGAAATTCTCTTCTTTGAAACAGAAGGGAGCAAGATTTACGCTCATACCCAGAAGGAAGCCTATGAGGTTCGCCTCAAGCTCTATGAGTTGGAGTCTATCTTGCCTCGCTATTTTAGCCGAGTATCCAAGTCGACTATCGCAAACATTCGTCAGATTTACTCAGTGGACAAGTCCTTTTCAGGAACGGGGACCATTTCCTTTTATCAGACGCACAAGGAGGTTCATGTCTCACGACATTACCAATCCCTCCTAAAAGAAAATCTAAGAAACATGAGGTAAAAAACATGAAAAAGAAAGCATTTGGTATTGTTTTATTGGTTTTAGCAGCTTGGATCTTGCTGCAAGGAAATTTTGGCATTCCTTCTTTGGATGGTAAGATATGGCCTTTGATTGGTATCGCCTTTTTTGCTTACCAATCAGTTGAAGCTTTGCTTCGTCGTCATCTAACATCAGCAGTTTTTACCGCTCTAGTAGCCTTAATGATTGCGAATCATTTTTATAACATTTTTCCTATTCCAAACCAGTCTTTGTTTTGGGCTAGTATCTTAGCAGTGCTAGGAATTGGCTATCTGACGCATTCAAGTAAGTTTTGGTACGGCAAAAAATGGTGGTACAACAGTGAGCGAACAGTCATCACAGATAAGGAAGTCGCTTTTGGTAGTGGAACCTTTTATAAACAAGATCAAGATCTCGTAGATGACCAAGTGGAAGTCGCTTTTGGGGATGCTAAAATCTACTATGATAATGCAGAGATGCTAGGTGATTTTGCAACTCTGAATATCGAAGTGGCTTTTGGTAATGCAACAGTCTATGTTCCGCAACACTGGCGTGTCGATTTGAAAGTAGAAACCTCCTTTGGTGCAGCTAAGGCAGATTCTCCTGTAGCGCCAACAAACAAAACCTTGATTATCCGTGGGGAAGTTGCTTTTGGTAAACTTGGAGTTGTTTACGTTAAATAAAAAAATAGTTGTAAGTGTCTAGAGTTTTGGGAAAGTGAAAAATTAAATATCATATAACCTGAGAGAGTGAGAAAATCGCTCTCTTTTTTCGTTGCAAAAATTAAAGAAAGGAGAAAAAATGTCAGATAATATTGAAATTGTTATGGATATTGATTCGTTAGAAATTTTCGATGTAATAGATTTTGATAAGAATGAAAATATGGTTGATTGTATCCCTGAAGGAAATTCTGATGAAAAAGTATCTGTATACGATGATCTCAATAGAGTTTGGCTTGGAGACGGCTATTACTATAGACCTTCTAGTCTTCTCTGGAGAGTTATGAAAGATGATGTTATTCATGAGTTACGTCCTAGAATTAAGCTGGGCACTTATCCGTATCCCAGAAGAGCAAGAGACGGAACATGGGGTCAATCTAGCCAATTAACTCAGGAGGAAACCAGATGTCTAATAGGCTTAAAAAGCTAAGAAAAGAAAAAGGACTGACTCAAGCTGACTTAGCAAAAGTTTTGAATACTAACCAGTCTCAATATGGAAAATACGAAAATGGAAAAACAAATCTTAGTCTAGAAAATGCAAAAATTCTAGCAGAATATTTTGGCGTGTCTACCCCTTACTTACTAGGATTGGATGATGATTCTTCTACTGATGAAAGCAGAAAGATGACCCCATTCCAATCGCTTGTTAGAGATAGGGGGATATCCCTGAAGGAGATAAGTGAGGCAACTGGAATAGGGTACTCTACTGTTGGAAATTATAATCAGGGAAGCCGAATTCCTAATGCTAGAAATGCGCAACTACTATTAGAATATTTTGGAGTATCTATCCCATATCTCCTCGGTTATGAAGAGAAATTTACGGCTACTAAACCAAACGCAACAATATCGATAGAGTTAGTTAAAGAACTTTCTTTTATCAGTGAAAAAAAGTCAAAACTCCTACAAGAATACATAGAACTTGATAAAAAGGAAAGAGATATTATCAAACAGATAAAGGAAATAGTTCGATAATTTATTGATTGTCCCTTTAAAACAGATTTTCTCATTATCCATTATGATATAGCTGTGAATAAAATAATACCAGTTGGTGATAAGAAAGGATTACCTATGAAACAACACCAAACAAAGGTCTCAAGGTTGACTAGAGACGTAATGATTTTAGATTTGATGAATACAATGGGATGGACTAGAAGGCGTGCTATTGCAGCTATTGAAGAGTTAGAACAAACTCATCTTGTCTATTTTCCTGAAGCTGGTGGCTTGAGATTACAAGTTGTAGGAGGTTACTAATGGCAGATATCACGATTGACCAACTAGCCACTCTAACTTTTTACCAAATTCCAGAAATATTTTTTACTCGCATTCAACACAATGAGAACGGCTATGTAAAATTGACTAGTTCTTACACGGGTCTCTCATCTGATGCTAAGTTAGCTTATGGCGCTCTTTATAATCGTTGTAAATTAAGTATCAGTTCATTCCAGAAGGGGAATAGAGATTACGTTGATGAAAATGGAGCGGTCTTTCTAATTTTTACAGTTTCTGATCTGATGTTACTACTTGATAAGGGAAAGATGAAGGTTACTAAGATCAAGAAAGAACTGCAAGAACATGGTCTCTTACGAGAGGTTAGGCAGGGGCTCAATAAGCCAAATAGACTTTATCTTCAGCTAGTGGATGCTAATTTAGAAATAGTGGAGCACTATTCAACTGATGGTGAGTTACTGAAGAGGGTTAATGCTTTTGGTAAAGTTCTCTATGAAAAAATACCCCAAAGCATTGGTAATAGCGAAAGTATCAAAAATGGACGTCCGCAAAATGGACTTCAAAACGTCCACGAAGCGGACGGAATAAATACAGAGAGGAGTCAGACAGAGTCCTCATATGATACTAATCGATACGAGGGCGAGTCATCTTTATCCGGTTTATCAATTTCTGAAGCATTTAAAATGGGGCAACATGGTTTTCTTTCTCCTCAACTAGTTCAGAAACTCAGTATGTTTGGAAAAGATGCAAAAATTCTTGAAAATAAAATCTATCAAGCAAAACGTCAAGTTGAGAAGAATTACAACAACCTCTTAGCTGATCAGGAAATTTATGGAGAGGTTTGGCTGCAAGATCTTGAGCGTGAGCTTGATAAATTGATTTTTAAAATCAAAACCGGAGAGGCTGAAGGAAAACCAATCCAGAATGTCCCAGCCTACTTCTACAAAATGATGATTCGTTTTTGGAAGATGGCTCTACTCATTGAAAAAGAACATGGTTTCCTCGAGGTATCAGGACAAAGTGAGTACGCCAAAAAATTCTTTGATGAGTGCCCTAGTCTGATTGCATACTATTATCCAGATAAACTGTCGGAGACGAAACTCAACAGCTATTTATCAGAATTGTCTAAGGGAGTTGAAACATGTTAAAGGATGAATTTAGACCAATTGATGTTAAAGTGCTAACGATAGGTCGTAGCCCGAAGCAGAAACTCTACACGATTCCTAAAGCTGTTTTTGATTTACCGAAAAAAGAAAGAGCTGAGCGAATCCACCATTTTCTATCAATCCTAGCTAGATGGGTGAAGAAGATAACTTATCGGACAAAATAAGGAACGATATCAGGAGGAAAGTAATGTTTAAACTAGTTACAATGGTTTTATTATTGATCTTAGCTTATGGAATAGGGCTTGTCATGCTTGAGCTGAAGAATGCTCCTCTAATGGATGATGAAAAACTATCAAGTCAAAATAATGAAGGAGACAAGTAGATGTGAGGAAACAAACACAAAATCGTATCAGAGAATTACGAAAAAAATCCAGGTTGTCACAACAAGTTTTGGCTGATCAGATAGGTGTGTTTCGTAACACTATATCGAACTGGGAAACAGGATATAGTCAGATAAGTCTGGAGAATGCCAAAAATGTGGCAGAATATTTCGGGGTAACAATTGACTACCTGTTAGGGTCAGAATCGGACCAAATGTAGTCCAGTTAAATCCATATTGACCGAGAAGTCACTAAACTATCAGAACATTGAAAACTAAATATAAGGCTTGCCCTGATACAGCGTGGCTATGGATAAAAAAGAAACGGGGGCGAGTAGCAAACTAGAAAATGATATCTAGTCCAGCCACTGAACGAAAAAGCATGATAACGGTCATAAGCTGAAGGAGTAAGGGTTCCTAGACTATAAACCCAGCGTATGAAATACCGATGTAAAAATACGTTTTTACACAGCACGGCGTTATTTCGCCTTTCAACTTCAAGGAGAAATCTATGATAGATGAAACAACTGTCCGCCTAAAGGACTTAAAAAACTTAGGAAAACAAGGAGGTGCGACAGCTCGCTTAGAGGATGGAACAGATCTTATCCTGAAGCCAGACTATGCAGTTAAACTGGCCAGAGGATACGTAGACGGTATTCTAAGGGATGTTGAATTTCATTTGTCTTATAAAAAGGTTTATGATCAAATTCGCACTATCAAAAGAGGAAGTCACATAGTGGCTAGGAAAGTCAGAAGTCCATCGGGAGTGGAACTTCGCTTGACAGGAATAGGCTACCAGCCTAAGAATACTAAAAATTAGAAAAGGAAAAATCAAAATGCACAAGAAACAAGTATTAGCTACACTAGCACTATCAACTATCGCACTTGCACAAGCTGGTTCTGTATATGCAGATGAGCTTGCACCAATTGATTCTTCTGCTCCAACAACAGAAGTAGTTACGCCAACAGCACCTAGCACTTCAACAGCAACAGAGGCTCCAGCAGTTCAGCCAACAACACCTAGCGCCTCAACAGCAACAGAGGCTCCAGCAACTCAACCAACAGAGCCTTCTGTTACTCCAGTTGATCCAACAACACCAGGTACATCATCAACTGCAGACAAACCTCAGGGTAAAGACAATGCGGAGAGTTTAGATGGCGGATCAACTGATAAACCAGTAACACCAGATACATCATCAACTACAGACAAACCGCAGGATAAGGATAATGCGGAGAGTTTAGATGGCGTACCCACTGATAAACCAGTAACACCAGATACATCATCAGCTACAGACAAACCACAAGGTAAGGATAACGCTGAAAGCCTTGACGGTGTTCCAGCTGAAAAGCCAAAAACAACAGATGAGGCCAATGAGCAAGGAAAATCACAAATTGGAACTACTTCAACTTCAACAGGTCAAGTGGTGCATGATGTAACAAAAGATCCTGTTGAAACGAATACAGGAGCGTCAATTGTTAGCACCCAAGGAGGAAACGTAGTCCTTTCAGATGGTTCAGTGGTTGCTCCTGAGGTAGTAGGTGGAACAGTCAACGAAGATAAGACAATTTCTGTCACAGATAAGGATGGTGACCTAAAGACACTTCCAAATACTGGAACCGCAGAAAGTATTCTAAGTACTATTGGTGGCATGTTGTTGACAGCAGTAGGTTATTTTTACAAGAAAAAACTATTTTAATTAAGAAAAGGAGATATATATGACAGAAAAAACAAAAGGACACGGATATTTCCGTAAGAAAAAATGGGCTAAAGGCCTAGTATCAGGAATTGCAGTTGCAGGGATTGTAGCTTTCTCTGCAGGATCTGTATTGGCAGATGAAGCAGTCCAGCCTGAAAGTAAAAACGATAACAATGCATACGCTATACAAGCTGGTAAAGCAACAGGAAGCCAGTCTGTAGCGATTGATAATGGTGTAGTTACTAAGGCAGCTGGAAAAGCAAAAGAAGCAGGGGTGAATGTTTCTGAGACTCAATCAGTTGATAAGGGAACAGACACTACTCCAACAAAACTAGAACAGTCTAAGTCTGATATTAAACAAGACCAGGACAAGCAGGTCAAGGCACTTGAAGACACGACTGAAAAACAAGTTCAAAACAATGAAGCCTTCAAGGAAGCGCAAAAAGCTATTCACGCTAACAATCAATTTGTAGCTGATGAAAAAGCCAAACATGAAAAGGCAACAACTGTCACTGTAACGAATGACGGTTCGACAGCTACTGATGGAACAGCATCTAAAAACAAGGAAGCAGCTACAACAGCTAAGGAAATCTTGTCAGAGAACAAGAAAGCAGTAGCAGATTACCTGGTTGAAAAAGGGGCCTATGATTCTAATGTTCAGAAAGCTTCTGAGTTAAATCAGGCAGTAGAAGCTGCTGAAAAAGATTTGGAGAAAAAGGACGTAGCAGTTAAGGTAGTGACACGTACCGTTTCTTCAGTCAAAGAAGTAGAGGAGCTACAAAAGAAAAATGATCAGGCTATTGCAGCTGCAAAAGGCAAAGTGGAACTTAACAAAGCCATGATGGCTGCCTACACAGAGAAGAAGAATGCTAGTGATCAAGTCAACCAAGATGCTGATCGCAAATCAGCTGATTTGAAAAATTCTGGCGTACTTTTAACTTCTAAAACACAGGAAGTTTCTTCAGCTGATGAAGCGAAGCAAATTGGGAAACGAAACCAATCAGCTTATGATAAAGCTAAGAAAGCACAAGCAGACTGGCAGAAGAAATACAATGAACTTCAATCTAAAACAAGTACGGAAGGGTTCACAAAAGAGGTTGTCTTACAGGCTCTCAGTCTTGCTTCGGCCAATCCAAATGCTAACGTAAAATCTAGTGCTTCTGGCGCTAAAGAATTGACTACAAGCTATGTCGCTTCTTCAAGTGGAAATTCTGGATATGGTCGTATTCTTGATTCTACCAAAGTCTTGAAATATCAGGATGTTGGCACTGGATGGAAAACAGAAATTGACTACACTAATCTGAAAGGTTTGACTGTTTCAACTGCAGATGGTTCAAAACATACTATTTCTCGTATTCATCGAAAATTCGAGATTCTTAATCAAGGGAAGACAGGATTGAATGATGTCTATGTCTTGAACGACCCAACAGAAGGCTTTGTTGTAGCTCGTAATGATGGTACTGGTGATACTTCGGATTACATGAAGTTTAGAGTAACTGATACTTATTATTACAATGTTGATGGTAAAGAAGTAGTGTTCACTGCTTCAGAAAAAACTCCAGCAAGTATAACTTATTCATCTCTTAACTATAACAAAGTTGGTTGGGAAGGTGCTGGAGCAGTTAATGGTAAAAATATTGAGATTAACGGTTCAACTGTAACATACCATAAAAACGATGGTTACAACTATGCTGATAACTATAATACAGAGGAAAATGTTGGAGTTACATGGGATACTTCTGACTCTCCTTATCAATATAAGGGAGCAGCACTCGGTGTCTTCACTAAAGGGACTGATTTCACTACTGATTTTGCTCAATGGGATGGCTCTGCAACACCAACAGGACAGACATACTGGTTTGCCTTAAACACTAAAGTGGTAGCACCAGTTGTTGAAGTTCCAACTACTGCAACTATCACAAAAACAACTGTGAAACCTGTCAAACCTGAGCCCGTATCAGCTGAATTGGTGAATACAAAGAATCCAGTCAAACCAACCTTGACTCTTAAAACTCTCTCTGAAACTAAAAATAAGAAGTTATCTGCAAGCTATCACGGTTACAAATTGCAGTATAAACCTACTGTCCGCAAGTCTGTATCTGACACAGATAAAACGAATACAGATGGCCAAACAGTAGCTAAAAATACTACTCAGCTTTATACATTGACCCATGATAATATCTATGCGAACCTTAAAAAGGGAGACAAGATTACCATCATTGATCCACTCGAAGCTGGTGCTGTTCCTGATGTAGCTGTCACAAAGGCAGCTGCAGAGAAAGCAGGATGGGGCGTTGCCTATGATGCAGGAAAGAACACTTATACCTTTACTGCAACCTACGAAGGGAAGCACTTAGAAGCTCCTGTGATTACCTGGAAACCAATCTATGACAAGGGCTTCTATGACAACACTTATAAAGTGTTAGTGAATAACTATGAAGTTTTCTCAAATACTGTTACGAACTACACTCCAAGACCTCCAAAACCAGTCAAATCTGTGTTAGATCATTCTGGTAAGGATATCAATGGTGCTAAAACATTTGACCGCAACGTGACCTTCCGTCTGACAACAGATTACAGTCCATACACCAAAACTCTTGCTTCAGCGCAGGCACTTGGTAAGAAGTTTGGAATCCTGGATGATGTTCAAGACAAAGCCTTCACAGTTGACCACAGCAAAATCAAGATGACTGCTGCAGGGCAAGACGTGAAAAATCTCTTTGATATGTATCATGTTCTTTCAGATGCTGGGCGTACGGATGCTATCAATAATATCCTGAAGGAATTGAACTTGGCACCTAAAGGTGAATTTTATCTTTGGGTTGCGAAAGACTCTGCGAGCTTCTACAACAATTACGTGAAGCAAAATAAAAATGTGACGATTGATCTTTCAGCGAAACTCTTAGTAAAAGAGGGAGAAATCGTGAAGAACGATTTTAAACAGATCGATTTTGGGAATAGCTATCAGTCGAATCTTGTAACAGTTGAAGTTCCAAATGTTAAGCCAGAAAAACATGTACTTGATAGAACTGGCAAGAAAGTCCTTGATGGCAAAGAAGTTCAGCTAGGTGATTTTGTTCAGTACCTTCTTGATGGAGTAACTGTTCCAGAAAAACATGATACATTATACCAATATGATGGTTTGGATAAACTCGATATGAAGCATGACCGCTATACTGGTAATTGGAAGAGTATCATCAAGGGTACAGAGTACACAGCTGAGAAAGACCTTATCTTGCCTTATGATGTCATCCTGAAGGATGGTAAAGTGATTAAGGCAGGTGATAAGATTGCCAAAGGTAGCTCTTATGCCTTTACCTTTGAGTTCAACCAAGATACCAATTCAGAGTTTATCAAGAAACTTGTTACTGTTAAGTGGGATGCCACAGGTGGTCAATGGTCTTATGTTGTCAATCAAGACTTCCTAAAATCTCTAGGGGTTAAAGGAACCTTTGATGCAGACTTCTACATCGAAGTTGAGCGTATTGCGGCTGGAGAAGTTGAGAATACTTTTGTCAATATTGTCAATGGGCAAGAAATGACTGCCAAGGTAACAACCCACACTCCAGAACCACCAAAACCTGAAGAACCAGGCAAACCAAAACAATCACTACCAAACACTGGATCAGCAGCAAGCATGCTTCCAGTTGTGGGAATGATTTTGGGATTATTGAGTCTTGCAGGGCTTCGTAAGCATAAAAAATAGAACATCTAGAAATTCCCCCTCATCTATGGTATAATGAAGCCATAAAAAAGAGGGGGTAGAGAGATGAGAAAGGACACGAAAATGGATGCACATGTGACTAGAAGTGGATATAGATACTACACCCCAACTCAAAAAAAATCAGAAGTCACCAAACCTGAGGAAGAGAAGAAGTGGAAAAAAGGTCTATGTTGGCTAGGAAAAGCCATCTGGTTAGGAATAAAGAACCTACCGAGTCTGATTGTGAAAGCTGCCGTTTTGATGGTTGCGACTCCACTCATGTTTCTCCTCTTTATCTTTAATCTGATTAAGAGCTTGGTTGCGACAGCGATTGGTTGGTTTGTGTTTAAGGTGGTAGTTTCATTTTTGGTTGTAGGCTATTGGGCGTTTCTTACAAAGGAAGGTACACTTCCGATTGAAGTAGAAATCTGGTATACTAACTGGGTCTTTCCTCAGGGTGTTCCAATCTATCACTGGTGGGAAACGACCATCATCGTTGTCTTAGCTGTAATTACAGCCCTCTCTCTAACCTTTCGTCCAGAGGATGAAAAATAGTATTAAATAAACAAAGTAGGTGCTAGGAAACTTTCTTAGTACCTTTTTTATAAAAGAAAGCGAGAAAAAATAATGGATGCAGTTGTAGATTTTATTAACAAACTTGGAAATATCGGTGGAATCATTGGTATTGGTTGGGCCGCTTGGGGTGCCTGGGACTTAGCAGTAGGAATTAAACGTGAATTAGATGATAAGAAAGATAAAGGAATTCAAAGTTTGATTTTAGGTGGTCTTCTTGGTGCCGTTCTAAAGGCACTCTTTACAGCTTTGGCAACAGGTCTTCAATCTCTTGGTTAGGATGAATAAGAAAGAGGAGGTGGTTTTATGGACCAATCCACGCTTGATCAACTAACAATGAGTCTAAAAGACTATAATGCGACAGCCAATGAATTGATGGAAATTGTTTCAGGTTCGATGGGAAAGGTAGCAATTTTGCTTCTTCTCCTTTTTATGGGGATCAACCTCATGAACTGGCACCAACAACTTAAAAGCAATGGTGGGGAGCTGTCTTTTCAGCTTTGGATTGAAGAAATCCTCAAGTATGCCATCGCCCTATTTTTTATCATCTATGTGGATGCGATTTTTGATGCCTTGTCATGGTTGTTCAATGTTATCATTAAGTTAGTAGCCAAGAATGCTACAGTTCCTTTCAGTTCTGAGGCACCAGATTTTAAAGGCTTAGGTGCTATGGAAAAATGGTTCTTTAAAATTGTCTATGGGGTTGTTGATTTTGTCGGTCAGATATCGACTAAGTTGTTGATTTTGTTGCGATCCTTTACGCTTTACACGTATAAGGGAATCGCTAAAATTATTGTCGCTTGTTACATGGTGGATAGCTTACGCCCGATCTGCCTCGGCTTCTTTAAGCTCTATGTTGCGGCTGTCCTTCAGGGATTGATTCTAGTGGTTGTGATCATGCTTTACCCAGCCATTGTCACGAATGATTTATTGACACTTAGCAATACTGGAGCTTTTATAACTGCACTCGTAGCCATTGCAAAAGGAATCATTTACATCATTATGCTCTTTGGTAGCCAACGTATGGCTAAGAATATCATGCAGGTGAACTAGATTATGGTATAATAAAAGGAGAATGAGTGATGATTGAAAGGAGTATAATAATCCTATGAGATCTACTATAAAAAATTATTATGAAAGGTGGACGAAACGGCATGAACGCCGATATAAGGAAGCCTTGGATTACTATAAAAAGCAGTCGAAAGAGGCATTGTTAGCAGAATTGACAGAGCTGGAAATAAAAAAAGAGAGAGCTTCTCGTAGCTGGAAATTGTTGGTAGGTCTCGTATTAACGATTATTTTTTCGGATGATTTGAAACGCCTTCTTGCGATTTTATTTTCACCTCTAACAGGCGTACCTACCAAGGAATTGAACGAAAGTGTATTACTGAGTATCATTATAACACTGTTTATAGTTTTGCTATTTTTGACTATTTTAGTTTATAATTTTAGTTACTCGTTGTTGTTAAGGCGGTATCTCATTTTAAAACGCTACATAGAAGAATATCATACTTGAATATAGGAGACGAACTTGTATAGAAATCGATTTTTTGAAGTATTAGAAAGCCCTTATACACCTTATATTGCAGTGGAATTAATCTACGCAATAGTTACCATTTGGTTTAATATCAGTCTTGGTAATTTGAATAAGCAACTAACACATCATTTTGATATCGATAAAATGATAACTCGGAAAGATGTGACAATTGCCACCCATGTTATGTCATATAAAGATAACTCCTCATGGAATTACTTAATCTTTGGGGGTGTGTTGATTTTGATTGGTTTTATGATTCCTATAGTATCTTCAATAATAAATAAGTCTAGCTATAAGGAGGAAACAATCAAAAATGTCATTTGGTGTATTATCTTCATAGTTTCAGTGGTTAATATCTTTTTAATTATTTCAATATCGCAAGCTCTGTTCAGTCCGATAATCATAGCAACTTTAATAATGTGCGCAGTAGGAGCAATATTTGGAGCTTTTGCAATTTCTAACACTTAAAAGTATAAGGCAGCCATAATGGCTGTTTTTTTAATGAAAGGAACAGAATGACACGTTTAGGCAGTGAATTTTTAAAGGCTTTAGATAGCTACGAAAGGCCAGTTTTAGGGTATATGACACTGAGACAGTTAGTGCTACTATTTGGGATAGCATTGACAGTAGTTGTCACTACTATTCTCTATTGGCTGAAGGCACCTGATATAATCCTTTATGGCGTTGATATTTTATTATTAGCGCCTTTTGTTATTTTCGGGTGTTATATTGATGAAAAAATTAAAGATGAGGTTCGTTTCCTTTTGACTAAGCAGGAACGCTCTTATCAGACAGATTATGACAGAAAGGAATATACAAGAAATGAATTTATTCGGCCGAAAGAAAACCCCGAAACTCTCTAAGGAAGAACGGGAACGGGCCAAACGTCTAAGACGTACCATGACGGCCTCTACACAGAATAGTCTTAACTATCAATGGTTGATGCCTGATGGGCTCATGAAAATTACAAATGATCAATTCTCAAAGACCTATCGCCTAGGTGATACAAGCTATATTACTGCAACAGATGATGAGCGAATTGATATCATTGAAACAAGCGCTGATATTTTTAATTCGCTGGATATTGACAATGATATGCAGCTATTGATCCTGAATCGTAGGGTAGAAAGCAATAGCTTATCTTCTATCCGCTATGATTTGGTTGGAGATGGGTATGACGATTATCGTAAAGAATACAATGCGATGATCAATGATCGTTTTTCTCAGGAACAAAATACCTTCAAAGTAGAAAAATATCTAACGATTACAACTCAAACAGACCAGGATCATCAAGCTAGAAGAATCCTTGATGATACAGCCAGCGTTATTGAAAGTCAATACAGTGGCTTAGGAATCTCCTTTAAGGAGTTAGAGGGATTAGATCGTCTTCTTATCTTCCGAAAACTCTTGAGGCGAGAAGGTTTTATTGATTTTAACTATGAAGACATCGCTATTTCTGGATTATCCACCAGAGACTTTGTAGCTCCAAACTATCTGAAGTTTGAAAAAGATCATATGAAAATTGATGATTGTTTCGCAAGGGTGATGTATGTTAGACAATATCCTACCTTCTTGAATGACAAACTGATTAAGAATATCCTGGATACAGGAATTGAACTGGCTATCAGCTTACATGCGAAGCCCTATGATACTGCAGATGCCCTGAAGAAAATCAAGACAGTTAAGTCAAGTGTACGCAGGGAAATGATCAAAAGTCAGAAGGCTGCCGCAAAAGAAGGGTATGGAAGTGATCTGGCCGTTGGTGGGAAAGCTGTGGAGACATCTCGTGAAACAGAGAAATGGACTGAAGAACTCCAGGACAATGACCAAAAAATGTTTTCAGGTGTGATGACGATTTTCTTCATGGCTGACACTCTGGAAGAGTTGAATATCTACACAGAGCAGGTTCAACGATCTGTCCGTAAGAATACGGTAGAACTGGATAAGTGTTACTTGTACCAGGAGGAATCCTTGAATACCATTCTACCGATTGGGGTTCCATTTATCAATGTGAAACGCCGTTTTATGAGAGATATGACTACCAGTAACTTGGCCACACAAGTCCCATTTACCAACGTAGATCTTCGATCTAGCAGTTCACGTGCAATTTATTATGGCCAGAATCAGCTATCTAAGAACGCTATCACAGTTGACCGTAAAAAAGACTTGAATACAGGTTCAGGTTGTATCTTTGGGACTTCAGGATCGGGAAAGTCTGTTCTTGCTAAAGGAGGAGAAATTATTCCTACAACTTTACGTTATCCTGAAGATAATATTATTATCGTCGATCCTGAAGATGAATACACTGATATTGGCCGAGAATTAGGTGCTGAAATCATTACAATCGCTCCTGGGTCACGACATCACTTCAACTTATTGGATCTACCTGATAAGGATAAGCTGCAGGCAGAAGATAGTGACCCGATTGGCCAAAAATCAAACCTCTTATCAACCTTGTTTGAAAATATATTCTCTGAAGTATCAGACGATGAATTTGCGATGATTGACCGTGTGACGAAAAAAACCTATGAGGAATTTGAAAAACCAACATTTAAGGATTGGCAATCAGTTTTAGAACGTCAACCTGAAGATGTGGCCAAGGATTTGGCGCTGAAGGCAGAACCTTATACTATCGGTTCAAACGATATCTTTGCTCATCCTACAAATGTCAATATGAATAGTCGCTTTATTATCTTCAATCTCAAGCAGTTGAGTGGTAAATTGAAGCCATTTGCCCTCCTGGTGATTCAGGACTTCATCTGGAACCAGGTAGTCAATAATCAAGGAAAAGCTATTACATGGTTGTACTTCGATGAGTTGCAGCTATACTTCAAAAATAAACTGCAAGCAACCTTCTTTACAGAGCTATACTCACGTATTCGTAAGTACGGGGCTATTCCAACAGGGATTACCCAGAACCCAGAGACTGTTTTATCTACAGAGGAAGGTAGAAAGCTAGTCGCAAACTGTGAGTTTCTAGCCCTCTTGAAGCTGAAGCGGACAGACCTAGAAGCCCTGGAGCAGGTAATCCCTCTTACGCCTTCGTTGGAGCGATTTGTCTTGCGACCAAAAGCAAAAGGTACGGGTTTGATTGTGGCTGGAGATACAATTGTTCCATTTGAAAACCCTATTCCTAAAGATACTAAACTCTATCAATTGGTTGCGACAGATAGTTAAAAAATAGAAAGAGAGGTGATATCTTTTGTTTGAAAGTGATCCCAAACAATTAAAACAGGAGCGCAAGAGGAGAATCAAAGAAGGATCATACCTCAATAATAAAAAAGCTCCTAAAGAAGCACGTCTAGACTCAAGAGTTGCATTTAAAGAAGCTAAGAAGAATTATCGCTTAGCGAACAAAGATTATAAACTACACAAAGGACCTCAAGCAACTGCTAGAGGTCTTTTCTTTAAGCAACAACGTGATCGAGCAAAGTTGGAAAAACAAATTGCCACAACGCTCTATAAACGAGCTAAAAAGGCTGATGACAGTTATATCCCTAACCGCCTGAAGAAACGTGCAAAACAAAGTGCCCGAATGAAAGTGAGACACGACGTTGAGAAGACAGTCAGAGATAATGAGATTCTTGGAGACTGGGTTCAGGCTAGGCAAAATATTCGTCAATTTAAGTACCAGGTAAACACCTCTAAAAGAGCGTTAAATGCTGTAGGAAAGTTATCCAAGTATTCAATCAAGCACAGCTATGGACAGCTCAATAAAAGCTATAATTTCATCAGAGGGCGAGGGTATACTCGAACACCTAGAGAGTTCTCCTGGGAAGGAAAACTCAGTAAAAAGATGAAACAGGCCAGAAAGCGACTTGCACGTTCAAAATTTGGGAAGGTGTCAAGAGGGACAGGAAAGGTTTTGAAGGTTGCGACAAAGCCCCTGCGTTCCATCTTATCCAATCCTTTAGCTGTCAAGTCCTATTTCTTAATGTTTCTCATCTTTGCTATTCTAGGGGTATTTATGGCTGTGTTTGGAGGAAGTGGTCCTGTCCAACAAAATGAATTTGACCTGAACAAGTCCTGGCTTCAAATCAGTAAACGAGATCGAGAGAAGTCCAATGATAAGGTAGACTATTGGACAAACATCGATGATATGATCTTTTTCATGAACTTTCGTTACGGTAGTGAGTGGAAACCAGAAAGCAGCTGGAATGAGGGGACTGGTGGTGAATGGGCTGGGACGTTAGGTTTCAATCACTATTCAGATGCCTTGAATGATCTTTGGAATCATTTGAATGATGATCCTCACAATTTGAAGAAGATGGCTGACTTATATGGCCCCTCGTCAGATCTCAAGTGGACTAAGTTGAGTGATAGCGAGTTAGAAGAGTATAAAGAGTTAGAGGAGCTGACTAAAGAGGTTGGTCGATACCCCTCTTATCAAGAACTAGCTAACCCTTTTTACCAGGAGGACGATCCTTCTTATCAAGCCCCTTTAGTTATCCTGAAGCGGTTTGGTTATACCTCTAAGAGTGAAATTTATGAAAAAACACAACTAAAAGCTTCAACAGGGCAAGCTATAAGAGCTCCTATTGATGGTAGAGTCAGTGTGACAGATGATACAACTGTATCCATCAAAACAGATAAAGCCATCTTTACTTATGAAGAGGTAGGAAATATCCGTGTTTCTGACGGTGTTCAGGTCAAAGCTGGAGATGAAGTTGGTAAGGTAACGTCAAATGGTTATCAGGTCATTCAGTATCAAAAATTGGAGGAGAAAGAGACAAAGGATAAGAAAGAAAAGTGGACATCAGTTAATCCAGGCTTTTACTTTCAATCTGTCACGTACAATCAGACAACCTCAGTCATTACCACACTTAATGGCGATTTGGGGCAAAAATCACGAGCGATAAAAGATTACTTGAAGCAAAAGGTACCAGGGCTAACAGATAATGGTTTGGCAGCCATGCTTGGGAACTTTGCAACAGAAAGCAATATTAATCCTAAACGTGCTGAAGGAGATTACCTTAGCCCTCCAGTAGGGGCTGATTCTTCTTCTTGGGATGATGAGTCCTGGTTAGCTATAGGAGGACCTGCTATTTATAACGGGAGATACCCAAACATTCTTCATCGAGGTTTAGGATTGGGACAGTGGACAGATACAGCGGATGGCTCTACGAGACATACTCTATTATTAAACTATGCAAAATCTAAGAATAAAAAGTGGTACGATTTAGAACTGCAGTTAGATTTTATGTTGGAGGGGGATACTCCTTACTATATTACAGGACTAACTTCAATTCTAACTAGTACAGAGGATGTAGAGACGCTTACAGAGCGTTTCCTGGTAAATTGGGAAGGAAACTCTGGAGATAAGGTCTTAGAGCGCCAGAATAATGCTAAGCAGATCCACGCTTTTCTTAATCAACAAGTTCGAGGAGGTGGAGCGTTAGCATCTTCCTGGAATTTCCCTGAAGAGTATCAGTCAAAAGTGGAACACCCTCCAACACAGGCTTCTATGACTACACAACAAGGAAGCGGTTATGAAGTGGGACAATGTACTTGGTATGCCTATAATCGTTTAGTTGAACTAGGAACGATTACAGACTTATCAGGAGCTTATGGTTACCTTGGTAATGGTCAGGATTGGGTGGCAAGCCTAGTCGCAAAAGGATGGCGGTATAGTACAACTCCAACAAAAGGAGCTGTTGTATCAGTAGTAGGTGGATTTGGTGGGACACCAGATGTATACGGCCATGTTGCGATTGTAGAAGCTGTAAATCCAGACGGTTCATTCCTCGTTTCAGAATGTAATATCCAAGGAGTACAGGATAAGGTCCATTTTCGTGTCATCTATCCAGCTTACTACTATACATTTGCGACACCAAATTAAAAAAGAAAGAAGGTAAATCATGAAAATGATAGATATGGAGAAATTGAAACTCCTTAAAATAGGAGGAATACTTATAGGAGTTGTGTTAGTTCTAGGATTCGTATTCTGGATTGGTGCAGCAACCTCATCGCAAAAGAAAGCTAAACAGGAAGCTGAAACTACGCAACAAGAAACCAAAGCAGAGGGAAGCGAACTAACGCAAGAATATGTAAAAGAATTTTTGACGGCTTACTTCAATAAGCAGGATCTTGGAGAAAATAGAAATCGCTATTTGCCCTATATGACAGAAGCTGCTTACAATCAGGAAGTGAACTCTGAAGAAGAACCAACGGTACAAACCTATAAGGGCTATGTAGTGGATACACAGATGAAGTCTTCTACCATCTACATCGATCAAGAAAATAATGTTGTCCTAGCTCAGGTGAGATACACTCAGACACAGTTACAGAAGAAGTATGATTATACTAACGCCCAAACAAACGTAGGATCTTCAAGAACCATACGGATTCGCTTCAGCAAGCAAGATGGGAAATACCTGGTAAATCATATTGACCCCATTTTGATTGTGGACAGCTTGAACGCCAGCGAAAAGGCGAGTATTCCATCGTTAAACAAACCAATCACTAACCAAACACAAAGTACAGAAGGGAAAAAGGAACAATGACAAAATTAGAAACTTTGGAAAAACAAAAAAAGAAAGCGGAAGACCGCTTAGCTGACTATATGACCAAGGCCAAGAAGGAAGAAGAGAAACTGCAGCAGCTAGAAACTCAAATCATTCTGGCCAAACATGAGGAACGGTCAAGCTACTTGGCCGAACATAATTTAACCTGGGCTGATATTGAAACAGCTCTTGCTGAAGGAAAATTGAAAGGAGCTGAAAAAGATGTACCGTTTAACCAATCTGACACAAAACACGACCACAACGTATAAGAATCGAGACCTTGTTTATCAAGCCCTGGAGCGAGAAAATGCCAAGGTTAAGCATCAGGAGGCAGAGGCCGTTTTATTGGTAGAGGAGCTGGATAAAAAGAATGTAGTGATCTATCAAGAAGATGTCTATTTACCGTTTGAGGGAATCGCAGATAGCCTCTTCCTGAAGCCTGGTACGCTGAATAAACAGGAGGCTCCAGCAAAAGAAACAAAACCCTCTTTCTTTAAGCGCCAGACTAAAACAAAATATCTAGAGAAGAGTCCTGAAGAGAAAGCTGAAGCCTCTTCCTTGAAACATGAAACTCCCAAACCTCGACCCTCTTCTAAACGCTCTTTTTGGATGTATTTAGGAAGAGTTTTGGTGTTATTGAGTCTAGTAGGAAGTCTGACACTTGCTGGCTTATCCCTTACGCTAGTTTACCATCAAGAAAAGCAGCTCTCGGCCGTATCCAAGGATCTTTCAAATCTAAAAACCATTCAGTCAAAAACAGGGGAACTAGATGCCTTTTCACGTTACTTTTTGCCAGCCCTTTACTCTGATAAAGGGAAAATGGCTGATTTCGTAGCTCCTCAATTAACGATAGATAGACAAGCAGGTCAACTGCAGTCTGTGATTTTGGAATCTAGCTTGATTGTTGATGAAGCAACTTATCAGCTAACCTATGTAGTAGCCGTGAAAGACGGTGAGAACAGAAGTCAGAAACGCTTGGTAGTTACTGTAAAGGAAGAACCTTCAGCACCTTACGGATTCCAGGTTATTGCTAAGCCAGAACTATCCAATTATCCAAAATAAAGGAGGTCTTACATGGATCAAGAAAAAGTCAGTCATTCTCTGGCTTTAAAAGGAAAAGTTACCCTGGAGATGACGATACAAGCTCTGTATGCCCTCGCAAAAGCCCATTATGACAAGAAACAACATAAGGCGGCAAATCGGACTTTTGAAGGGGAGACACGTTTTAATGACTTTATGGCCACAAAATCAAAAAAAGATGTCGAGAAGTTATTAAATAGTGAAGTTCATTTGGCTAAGTTGAAGCATTACCTGGAGGAGTATAAGGTAGGTTTTACTTATCATCAAAAAGATGGTACAACCTATCTCTTCTTTGAAACAAAAAATCGTCCCCTGGTAGAAAAGGCTCTCAAAGATATGTTGGCAGACATCACGAAAAGCCCAGAAAAATTGGAAGAGTTTGCTAAAAAGGTACTGAAGAAACCACATGAAATGACTCCTGAAGATAAAATCAATTACTATAAGACAAATAAGGTCTATAAAGGAACGATGCCAGTTGTTACGAAGGAGATTGGGAAGGAGAAGACACGATGATTAGAAAACCTATATGGCCCTACCTGGTGGTGGGGCTATTTTCATTTGTTATTTTCCAGTCCTTTTACCATTACTACCAACTTTCGACTGCAGCAGTACCTTTCATGGGAATGTTGCGACTTCGTTGGTTGCTAGAACACTGGGAACGCTTCTCTTTCGGTGTTTTCTTTGATTCAGGAGCCTTGTATGCAGGGTTGATCGGATTCGGCCTCCCAATGCTTGTCTATGCTTCTATGGATAAGAATTTATATCGCCAGGGAGAAGAACAAGGTAGTGCTCGTTTTGCGACTTTGAAGGAAATGAAACGGTTTGAAGACGTTGATTTTGAGAAGAATATGATTTTTTCAAAACAGGTCAAAATGGGACTATTTAACTTTCGCTTAGCCTACAATGTGCAACTAAATAAAAATGTGATTGTCATTGGTCTTCCAGGAGACGGTAAAACCTTTACTTTTGTATTGCCAAATTTAATGCAGATGAACTCAAACTTTGTTGTGACAGATCCCAAAGGAAACCTGGTACACGAAGTTGGGAAGATGCTTGAGAAAGCTGGCTATGCTGTTAAAATCTTTGATTTGATTCGGCTCAAGAATTCGGATCGGTTTAATCCTTTTCATTACATGAAGTCTGAGCTAGATATTGATCGTATCTCTGAAGCAATTACTGAGGGAACAAAGAAGAGCGAGCATACTGGAGAAGACTTCTGGGTTCAAGCAGAGTTGATGCTGCAACGTGCATTGATTGGTTATCTCTATTTTGACTCGAAGGATCCTGAAACTGGAGTCCAGTTATACATGCCAAACCTGGGCCACGTTGCGGATCTATTAAGAAATATGTATCGAGAGGATCCAGATGTACCAAGCCCTGTCGAGCAGATGTTTGAAGAACTGAATGAACATCAACCTAACAACTATGCTTATAAACAGTGGAAATTATTCCAAAACTTCAGAGGCGAGACAAGAAACAGTGTGGTAGCGATTTTGTCTTCTCGTTATTCTATCTTCGACCACGAAGATGTCCGAAACTTGATTAGTGAGGATACCATGGAAATGGATACCTGGAATACGAAAAAGACAGCCGTTTTTATTGCTATTCCTGAAACCAATAACGCCTTTAATTTTCTTTCATCAATCTTGTTTGCGATTGGTTTTGAGGTTCTTACACATAAGGCTGATGATATCTTGCAAGGGAAAGTACCTGGCTACAGTAGAAAAAATCTTCGCCACATTCAGTTTATCTTCGATGAGTTTGCACAAATTGGCCGTATTCCAAACTTCGCCCAAGTCCTCTCTTCTATTCGTAGTCGTGAGATGTCTATTAAGATTATCATCCAAGCTGTCAATCAGCTAGAATCACTTTATAAAAGTGATTGGAAGACCATCTTTAATAACTGTGCTACTCACCTATTTTTAGGGACAAATGACAAGGATACGATGGAATACTATTCTACAAGATCAGGTAAGCAGACTATACGTACTAGATCCACCTCAAAATCGCATAGTTATCGTAATGGCTCATCAAGTGAAAATAAACAAATTCAAGGCCGTCCCCTTTTAACTCCAGATGAAGTCGCAAGAATTGGGGTAGAAGAAGGATTGGTCTTTATTTCTAAACAAAATGTCTTCAGAGATAAAAAAGCAAGTGTCTATGATCATCCTAGAAAAGATGAGATTGCAAGTTCTCCTGAAGACAAAGAAAACTGGTACGAATATACTCGAAAAGGAACAGACATCGACGGCTTGCTTTTATATGCTAACGATTTGACTCCGCAGCTAAAAGAGTTATTCGTGGCCTAACATATAGAAAGGAAAATAGGATGGACACAACCAAAACACAATTAGGATACCTAGAGAGTATCTCACAAGTTTTAGCACTAAAGCCAGAAAATTTAGCCATAGAACGTTATGCTATTTGGCAGCTATTCAAACAGGCAGATGAGGAGACTTTCTATCAATTAGCTCCTCATCTTTTTGTGACAACGAGTCAGGAAAATCCAATAGTTGTTAGTGAACTAGATGCAACTCCTGAAGGATATCTTTTATTTAAGGAATTAGTAGAGGAGGAAAGAGTATGCCTTTAACAAAAGCACAGGCCAAATCGCTGGATATTTTAGAAGTAGCTCGTAGCCTTGGAATGGAGATGAAGCGAAAGTCACATCGAGAGTATTATTGGGCCGAGCATGACTCATTTAAGATTGATACTGTCAAGAATACCTGGCATTGGTATTCTCAAAACTTCTTTGGTGATACCATCAATCTCGTACAACAAATGCGAAATGTCAGCTATAAGGAAGCCATGGTATTCTTAGAGACAGGTTCCTTTCCTGAAGCAAAACCAGTAGAGGAAGAACGTAAACCTTTCAACTATACACTAGCACCTTACGAACAACCATTTGTGGAGGCGAGAGCCTATCTCAAGGAGATTAGAGGTCTCTCTGATGATACAATCGACTTCTTCCTGGAGAAGGGAGTATTAGCCCAAGCTAAACGTAAGGACAAAGAGGGCGTTTTAGAAGATGTATTAGTTTTTAAATACTTGGATAGAAATCAGCAACTGGTAGGTGCGAGCCTTCAGGGACTTGTTCCTGATCAGGAACGTCATCCAGGTAAGGGCTACCTGAAACAAATCATGTATCAATCAGAGGCTATCAGTGGCTTAAACGTTTCTATAGGCTCTCCTGAGCGTTTAATTGTGACAGAGGCACCAATTGACCTTATGAGTTATTATGAGCTTCATAAGGGCGAATTAAACGATGTTCGATTGGTTGCGATGGAAGGATTAAAAGAGGGAGTTTTGTCTCACTATGTTCTTGAAATTCTGCAGGAGCGAGGGGAGATTGCGATGGATGAAAGGGATTATACCAAGGCTAGTGAGTTAACACGTACCTCTAAATTTTTATCTGTTGCAGCGGAAACATCCACACTTTTTCAAGATCACAAATATGATGATCTCATCACGCTGGCAGTTGATCACGATAAAGCAGGTACAGACTTTATTACCAAACTACGGGAGAAGAAAATCCCAGTTATCGATGCAAGACCACCAAAACGTGAAGGTCAGGAGAAGACAGACTGGAATGAGATTCTGAAGCAGACCAAGCAACTGGAAAAGGCTGAGGAAATTAAATCATCAAGTCACTTTCCTGATACCAGCCACCTTTCTCCTGAAGATGCAACATGGTTGAAGGAAAACTGGAATAATATAGGTTTTTCAGTAGAGCCTAGAAAACAAATGGTTATTGATTCGGACAAAACAGTGACCTATGAAAAACCTTCCAATCCTCTTGTAGATGGTAGGGAGCCTAAAAAACAAATTCAGAGCACAGAAAAAGCTCCTGAGAACTCTCAGGAGCAAATGAATGATAGGACCAGTGGTGGCACGGGTTCTTTACAGCCTAAAGCTGAAGGCAGTACCTCACCTGTACTTGAAACAAGTACCTTTGAGCAAACTGTTACCAGTCACCCGACATCATCCTATCCTTACTTACAGTTTAGCACAAATTATGATAAAGTGCAACGGAGAACAGCGAATTATCATCCGATTACACCAGCGGATTTAAGACGATTAAATCAATATGCGCCGTCTATCCAAAGTACAGCGTCCTGGTATTTAAATGAACTGGCTGACAGTAAGATCAGCTTTGTTTATGCGGATCATGGAGAGAAGAATGTGCTTCAGGTGACTTTTCAAAAGGATAACTTTATCCATCTTTCAGGGATCAGACCTTTTGAAGAGGGAAAGGGAGCAGCAAATTTCCTAGATGATATTGCCAATGGTCAGGGGCATTATGACGGTATGTTGATTAGTAATGCAATTAAGGATAAATTGCAGGTTCTTCCTATGTTGCGTGATATTTTAGATCCATATTCTTTTGTTTTAGATGATTTGAGCAGTGTTGAAAAGCTTCACAATCTCAATATGAGTGAAGCTATTAAAGCAAAAGATGAAGATTTCTTACTACTTTTTAAAGATATCGGAGATGAAAAAATTCCAGCCTCTCTTATGAAACTCAAGGGAGAGCTTGCAACTAATGTTAAATCGTTGGATGAAAAGATCATTCTTGGTGTTTATAGAGAAAGAGATGGCCACATTGAGCAACTTTCAATCAATGAAGAATATGTTAAAGACAAAGGTGCAGAAATGCTGTCAGTTTTGAAGAAGAATCAGTCCCTACTGGATTCGACTACGTTTACTCAAGTCTTAGATACTGTCTATAATTTAGGTGTGCCAGGTGATATCTCAAAAACTCCAGAAGAATTTCATCAAGCCTGGAATCAGTATCTTGACTATGCGAAGCAGCATAATGATAAATTTGATCAGATTGTTGCTGCAGCTGGAGAAGATCATCTCCTAGATACAAATTCAGATTTTTATAAAGAGTGGAAACAAGATCATATCTATAAGGAGAACTACCATGTACGCCTTCAATGGTCTGAGGAGCGCCCAGATGGGCCTAGATTGCCCTTTAAAGAAACAGAGCTGATATCTTATCAAGATTTTGCTAGAGAGCTTTACAAAGCCAACCAGAGCTTCTATCAGTTACATCAGGAAGGGCTAGAACAAGTGACTGGTGTTTATCCAGAAGGCTACATCTCTCCAACTAAGATCCAGTTTAGTATCTACGCTCCTGATGGTGAACTGATCCAGGATAGCATCCGTTACAATATCGGTGAGGAGATTAACCCCATCGCTCACAAAGAAAGACTTGGAACACGAGAAATGAGAGAGTACCCAGAATTGATGAAGATAGATGAGGCCATATTCACTCAGTATCATCTGGAGAGATTGGCGAGTGAGTTAGATATTTCTCAGTTCAGTTACGCTTTAGAAGATACTCTTTACGCAGATCAACTTCTATCCCAACTCCCATTTGGAGATTTGGAAAATAGTCCAATTGGATTTACAGATAGTAGTCATGATGGTCGCCTTGGATTTATCTCTTTTGATGGAATGGATAGTGTTGAGGTCGAAAATCTATCTGCTTGGTTTGAGAAGTTGGGAGTCAAAGACTCACCTATGGAACAATTGGCCCTTATTGAAAAATGGCAAAAAGAAATCAAAGGTTTATCAGAAAAAGTTGAACAAACGATCTCCACAGTCCGAGAAGAATTTGAGAAATCACAAGAGGAAGAAATCAAACTAGAAGAACAAAGCTACAACAAGCAGGAGTTGGAACATGATGCGGATGCTGACGGTGTTTCTGATGAGGAGGAGTTGCTTCAGGGAACGAATCCGTATGATTTTAGATCGAAGCCAGGTTCTAAACCAGAGGTTGAAGAGGGTCTACAAGCGGAAGAAGTTGTTTTAGCAGCAGGCAGTCTTGCAGTCGCAGATTTTATTCAAAATAAAGATATGGCAGGATTAAGTCGTCACCTTAAAGAAGGAATTAAGGAGTTTCTGGATTCAGATAAGTACAGAGACTATCTAACGAAAATGAGCCAGCTAAATAATTATTCTAATCGTAACTTGCGCTTAATTCTTGCACAAAATCCTGAAGCAAGGCAAGTAGCTTCTTTCAAACAGTGGAAAGAAAACTTTGGCCGTTATGTAAAAAAAGGTGAGAAGGCTTTACGTATTTTTAAACCTATGACGAAGATCAAAAAGGATGAAAATAACCAACCAATATTGGATAAAAATGGGAAGCCAGAAACTGTCACATTCTTTGGCCTAGTACCAGTCTTTGATGTTAGTCAGACAGAAGGAAAGGAGATGCCAAAAGCTGCAGAAGTGAAAGAACAGCTGACTGATTTGGACTATGCAAATCTTTACCGTGCCCTGATGGCTATTGCAAAAGAAAATGATGTATCGGTTCGATTTGAAGAGATGGAAAATAATAAACATGGATATTATTCTGTCCCAGAACATCAAATTGTTTTACGTAGTAATGAGATGAACAAGGCTCAAATTATTAAAACTTTCTTACATGAGATGGCTCATGCAGAGTTGCATCATGCAGATAATCCTCAAAAGGGAAATCTAACTAGAAGTACTGCTGAACTCCAGGCTGAAAGTGTCGCTTATGTTGTTTCTTCATACTATGGTATTGATACGTCAGAGTATTCCTTTAACTATCTATCTGGGTGGTCTGCAGATAAAGAGACACTTGCTGATTTAGAAGCACAGTTGGATATTGTCCAACAAGAAGCTAAAAGTTTAATGGTTCGGATGGATCAAGCATTGGAACAATTAAGATTGAGTCAGGAGAAACAAACGAAGCTCGGTTTTGAACAAAAACTGGAGAAGTTTAAAGATCAGAGCAAGCAAGCTGTTGAAGAACACAAGCAGGAGTTGAAAGCAGATGCACAATCAAAAAAAGAGAAGGGTTTCTCGAAATGACCGAACGGGACACCCCAAATAAACCCAAGGTCAAATTAAAAACAAACCATCATCAAGGAGGACAACACTCATGACCAATGAACAAGAAGAACAACTTATCATCATCCTCTCAGACTTTATTCCAATCATGGATGGAGACAGAGTTCAAGGAGTATCACCAAACGCTAAAGACTTGACTCGCCAAAAAGTTCTGGAGCAACTAGAGGAAGAACAGTCTCAACTACCTGAAGGAGATCCTGCTCTTTTGGAGTGGGAAGAAGAAAATATTGAGCTACTCAAGATGGTCACAGATGAAGAATTTCAAGCTGTACTCACTGAAAAAATCTTACTGACAGAAATACAAATTGGGCAGTCTATTTTCCAGCCTCTAACTGCTCAACAACTTTCTGTCCTAGCTGAGAAGTTAAAAAATCAGGAAGAAAAAATTGTAGAAAATAGTGATAAGCAATCATCTATTTTCAAAAACATCTTCAGTTGGTTACGATAAAATGTTAGAAGTTGTACTCCAAAAGATATAGGAAAGGGGCTTGGGGATTTCCCCAAAACTGAGAAAATCAAGAAGGAAAACTGTAGGGTTCTCCTTCTCTGATTTTTTTAAATTTCGCAAATGGATATCCATTTGCTACGCTTACCACAAGGAAGTCAGGGGATGATGCCTGGTCAGAAAATGCCAGAGCCTTTGAGAGAAAGAGGATAAAAAAATAATGCAGAAACGAGAAAATAGAAAACGCTATATACAAAAATTGATACGACTAACACCAGAGGAAGATCGTCAAATTAAAACGGCGATGGCCCAAATGGGAGTTCCATCTTTTCAATACTATGCGAAGAATCAACTGGTACAAGGGAAGGTGGTTCAAATTGATTTTTCTGAATTGAAAGACCTTCGAGTTGCTATCAATCGAGTGGGCACGAACATCAACCAAATTGCCAAGCATGCTAACGAAAATCAAGGGGTTACGACAGAGGAAGTAGCACAAGTTATTGACTATCTATCTGAGTTGAAAGAGATGGTAGCTGCCAAATTTTCTAGCGCAGAGAAGAAAAGTTTACAGGAGCGAAAAGTAAAAACTATAAGGACGTATGACGAATGGTAGTAATCAAAGCACCCAAACAAATTAAAACTCCTTCCAATTTAAAAATAGCTGTACGCTATATTCTGAATGAAGCGAAAACACTTGTGTCAGAAACCGCAGAAAGTGATCTTGATTTTCCTCTTGTCTATCATAATGGTGAACTTCAAATGAAGCTAGTATCTGGCAATGGGATCTCTGATTTTAGCGTAGCAGATGAGGAAATGGTTATGACAAAATTGGCTGTAGCCTTTAAAAAAGGAGATGATGACTTGAAAGAATTATCTTCAGGAAAACAAGTATTGGCCCATCACATTATCCAGTCTTTTTCTCCAGATGATAACTTGACTCCTGAGCAGGTTCATGAAATTGGCCGTCAAACGATGTTAGAATTGACAGGTGGAAATTATGAGTTTGTGATCGCAACCCACACGGATAAAGATCATCTTCATAACCATATCATACTTAATACCACCAATACCTCAACGCTCAAGAAATTTCGTTGGGAAAAGAAAACCTTGAAAAATTTGAGAGCCATTTCGGACAAACATGCGGCACGATACGGCGCTAAAATTATTGAGCCTACTATGAAAAATTCTTATACAAAGTATTCTGCTTGGCGGAGACAAAATAATTATCGGTTTGAAATTAAGGAGCGTCTGGATTTTCTTCTGAAGCACTCTTTGTCGTTAGAAGATTTCAAACAAAAGTCAGCTGCGCTTAATCTTCAGATTGATTTCTCTGGAAAATTTGTGAAGTATAAATTGCTCGATCAGCCCCAACAAAGAAATGTCCGAGATGATACATTATCGAAGAAAGGACTCTATTCTCTTGAAAAAATAAAAGAGAGAATTTCTAAGAATCAGTTAGTTTTTGATGTGGAGAAATTGAAAGAACAATATCAAAAATCAAAAGAAAAAACGGCCAATGATTTTGAATTGAAATTGGAAGTGGAATCCTGGCAGGTCGAGCAAGAAAGCAAGCAAGGCATTTACGTGCAGATGGATATGGGAGCTTTAAATAGTGGTACAATTTTAATACCTTCTCATAAAGTTGATAAAAATGAGGATGGAAATTATACCATCTATATCAAAGAGAAAGACTATTTTTATTTTCTCAATCCTGATCAATCTCAAAAAAATAGGTACATGATGGGCTTGACTGTCGCAAGGCAATTGGCCAAACAAAATGGAGAAACACTTGTAACTAAAAACGCTCAAATTTCCTCTATGCGTGAACTGATTAAGGAATATAATTTCTTAGTCGAGCACGGCGTGACAGATGGAACACAATTTCAACATTTGGAGGAGCGCTTTAATGAAAAGATAGAGGCTACCCAGGAGGAATTAAGACAGCTAGATGACCGACTTGGACGTTATCATAAAATTGAAGGAGCACTTTTAGCCATCCAGCAATCTCCAGAAAATAGTCTTGCGGCGATACAACTTTTGGATGATTTAGGAGTTCCAAAAGATATGGGACTGGAAGATGTCAGTCAACTGATTAAACAATTCCAAATTGAAAAAGGAGCCTTACAAGAGTTCTTTGACGACACTCTAAAACATTACACAGATTATAGAGATGTTAAGGAGCACGTGCGTAGTCGTGAAGAGAAAGTTGACCGACGTTTTGAAGATGAAAAAACCTTGTAAAAGTTTCTGATATTTTCAATCTAGTCATGATTTCAGTACAATAGAGAGTATGTTTAGATTTGATGAAAAAGAATTTGTCGCAGAACTAGATCGCAAACGTGAGCAGCAATTCCTGAAGCGAGTAAGAGATTATGACGAGCAGATTGCTCCCTCCATGAGACTGAGGGGATATAAGCGGATAGATAGTACAGAGAGGACAGTTGTTTTTACATTTGGAGAGGTGACCTTCTCTAGGAATCGCTGGCGAAAGGGAAATAAAAGTTGTTATCCCGTAGATGAGTGGCTAGGTCTAGAAAAGTATATGCGTTATTCTCCTGAGTTGATTTTTCACATGGCAAAACACGCTTCTGTTTTATCCTACCGTGAAGTTTGTCGAACAGTTAAGATGGCTTATCGCCTGGAGATAACAAAGGACGCTGTTTTGAAGTCTGTAAAAATGGCAGGCAGACTCTTTTCAGATAGGGAACGCTATCGGCTTTTTAGAGGTGATGAGCAACCGAAAAAAATCCAGGCAGATAAAATCTACCTGGAGGGAGATGGTGTGCTCGTCAAGACAACATCAAGCAATGATGAACGACACAATACAGACTTAGCTCATTTCCTGATTCATACTGGAGCGAAGAAGGTTGGTAATAATCGGTATGTACTAGAGAATAAGCATGAGATTATCCATACAAGCCATGAACAAGCAAAGGAAGAATTGATAGACTATCTCTATAATCATTTTGAAATCACTGATCAAACTTTTCTTATCACTAACTCGGACAATGGTAAAGGATATTCTCGCAGAATATTTCAAGAAATTAAGAAAGTCCTACGGATTAAACGTCATGAGCATTTCTGGGATGCCTATCATGTCAATGAAGAACTTAAAAGATTCCTGAAGCCGTACCCGTCTACACTACTTGATCTTGCTTTTAAGGCCATCAAAAATCATCAGAAGAGCCTGCTTCAGACCGTACTAGATACAGTTGAATCTCTCATAGAAAGCCAGGAAGCTCTTGATAATTTTTACAATTTTCGTAAGAAATTATTAAGAAATTTCTGTGACACTAGGCCACCTAAACTTAGAGGATTGTCCTCACGTGGTATCGGGGTAATGGAGAGTCAGCACCGAAAGGTCACTTACCGCATGAAACATCGAGGGATGTATTGGTCCATCAAAGGGGCTTGTACCATGGCCAAGATGATTCTTATTGAGCGAATTGATCAGCTACACGAGCTATTTTTTGGAGCTTGGAGACAAGAGTATGAGGAATTTAGGGATTCGGGATTAGGCGCAGGGTTTCGTATTAACCATAAGCCACACGGTGCTGTCATCAGAAAAAGAGGGCATAAATAAAATTTGAAGGCAGACAAAAGCCTCTAAAAAAAGAATTTTTAGAGGTCTTTTTATCATGTTTTTATATAAAACAGTTGCTTTTTTGCCTAATGTGTGTTACAATAATAGAGTAAATATAAAAAAGAAAAAGGTGTAGAAGCAGCAACTTCTACACCACCGATTAAGACAAACCAACACTTTGCTTAATCAGTCAAACAATATTGTAGCATAAATAGTGCAATATAGTCAAGGACTGGAGTAAAGTAAGGAACTTTTTCCAGTTTTTTTGTCTGAAAAATCTCGCTTTCTTATTGAGTTATAAGGATATTTGATTATTCCCAAAAATTTAGACACAAACAAAATAGTTTAGGCCCTTGATAAATTCAAGAAAGTGTGATAACATAGTACGGTATGTGGTGCTAGCACATCCGCTATATTAGATCTAATAGGAGGAAAACACAATGGCTAAAGTATGTTACTTTACAGGTCGTAAGACTGTATCAGGAAACAACCGTTCACACGCGATGAACCAAACTAAACGTGCCGTAAAACCAAACCTTCAAAAAGTTACTGTTCTTATCGATGGTAAACCTAAAAAAGTTTGGGCTTCAGCTCGTGCTTTGAAATCAGGTAAAGTTGAACGCGTTTAATAAAAATGAAAAGACCTAACTGGTCTTTTTCTTTTGCTCTAAGGATAAAACCATTTGAAAAATAGAGTAAATATCCGCCGATACAGCATTCTGCTTTTACACTTGGGCTGAAATATGATAAAATAGAGTATCAACTAGTTGAGGTAAAAAAAATGACTGTAAAAATTAATACAAAAGATGGTCAAATCGAACTGACAGATGAAGTGATTGCAACCGTAGTAGGTGGTGCCGCAACTGAGATTTTTGGTGTGGTCGGTATGGCTAGTAAAAATGCCCTTAAAGACAATTTCCAAGCCCTTCTTGGTAAGGAAAATTATTCTAAGGGTGTTGTTATAAAAGCAGCCGAAGATGGTAGCATTGCAGTTGATGTTTATACCGTATTGAGCTACGGAGTAAAGATAAGCGAAGTGTCAAAAAACATTCAAGAGCGTGTTCGTTTTAGTTTAGAAAATCAACTAGGAATTACTGCTCAGACTGTGAATGTCTACATTCAAAATATCAAAGTTGTAGGAGAATAATCGTGTCAAAAATTACTACCAGTTTATTCCAAGAGATGGTGCAGGCTGCATCAACTCGTTTGAATAAGCAAGCAGAATATGTCAATTCATTAAACGTCTTTCCAGTTCCAGATGGAGATACTGGGACAAACATGGGAATGACCATTGAGAATGGTGCGAAAGAAGTAGCAGACAAGCCTGCTTCTACAGTTGGAGAAGTAGCGAGCATTCTTGCTAAAGGACTCTTGATGGGTGCGCGTGGGAACTCAGGGGTTATCACTTCTCAGCTCTTCCGTGGCTTCTCTCAGGCTATCAAGGAAAAAGATGAATTAACAGGTCAAGACTTGGCTCTTGCCTTCCAATCCGGTGTCGAAGTAGCTTATAAAGCGGTTATGAAACCAGTTGAAGGGACCATTTTGACTGTTTCTCGTGGAGCGGCTATTGGGGCTAAGAAAAAAGCCGAGGAGACAGATGATGCTGTTGAGGTCATGCGTGCAGCCTTGGAAGGTGCAAAAGCAGCTTTGGCTAAGACACCAGAAATGCTTCCAGTCCTTAAGGAAGTTGGTGTGGTAGACTCAGGTGGTCAAGGTTTGGTCTTCATCTACGAAGGATTCCTTTCAGCTCTTACTGGTGAATACAGTGCTTCTGAAGACTTTGTAGCGACTCCTGCCAACATGAGTGAAATGATTAATGCAGAGCACCATAAGTCTGTGGCTGGACATGTTGCAACTGAGGATATTACCTTTGGTTACTGTACAGAGATTATGGTAGCCCTCAAACAAGGTCCAACTTATTCTAAGGACTTTGACTATGATGAATTCCGTAACTACTTGAATGACTTAGGCGACTCTCTACTTGTTGTCAATGATGATGAAATCGTCAAAGTTCACGTCCATACAGAAGATCCAGGTCTTGTCATGCAAGAAGGTCTCAAATATGGTAGCTTGATTAAGGTAAAAGTGGACAACATGCGTAACCAACACGAGGCGCAAGTTGAAAAAGAAGCAACTCAAGGAAACAAGCCTGCTGAAACAAAAGAGTATGCCCTTATCGCAGTAGTAGCTGGTCAAGGTTTAGCAGATATCTTCCGTGCCCAAGGTGTGGATTATGTTATCGAAGGCGGGCAGACGATGAACCCTTCAACAGAAGACTTTATCAAGGCTGTTGAACAGGTCAATGCTCGCAACATCATCTTCTTGCCAAACAACAAAAATATCTTTATGGCAGCTCAGTCTGCGGCTGAAGTGCTTGAACAACCTGCTGTTGTGGTAGAAGCGCGTACAATTCCTCAAGGGTTGACCAGCCTTCTTGCCTTTGATCCAAGCAAATCAATCGAAGAAAACAAAGAACGCATGACTGCAGCCCTCGGTGATGTCATCAGCGGTAGTGTAACGACTGCCGTTCGTGATACAACTATCGATGGATTAGCAATTCATGAAAATGACAATCTTGGTATGGTCGATGGGAAAATCCTCGTGTCAAATCCTGACATGCACCAAACCTTGACTGAAACTTTGAAACATATGTTGGACGAAGATAGTGAAATCGTGACTTTCTATGTCGGTGAAGACGGAAGCGAAGAACTTGCCAATGAAATTGCCCAAGAAATCGCAGAAGAATTCGGAGATGTTGAAGTAGAGATTCACCAAGGTCAACAACCCGTATATCCATATCTTTTCAGTGTGGAATAAAAATTTAATAGATAAAAAAGAAAGTTGATTTTACAGCTTTCTTTTTTTATGACATTTGTCATATTTCCTAGTGACAGAAGCATCTAGCTCCGCCAAATTCAAAAGACTATAATTGAAGTATGAAATGGAGGAAGAAGAAATGAAAAATAAAATGATTGTCGCAGTGAGTTTAGTAGCAGCAGGAGTTATGACTTATCTCATGTTTTCAGGATTGGACGAGGGTTTCTATCATTTTCCTTGGGAACTCTTTGCTGGCTTTGGAATGATGTCTTGGCTTGTCAGAGAAGGTTTGAAATTAGTCAGAGATGTGAAAAAGGAGTTTGAGGAATGAAAAAAGCAATCATCTATTTCTTTATCGGCCTGTCACTCTTGGTATGGTTAGTGGAAATATTTACTGGTTGGTTTGACCAAACCGTGCTTCGCCAATTTATTCGTGGTGCTTGGGGTTTCGGATTTATGATTTTCGTTGTGTTCCCTATGGGAATGAAGTGGTTGAAAGGAGAATCTCATGACTGTGATTAAAGTTGAGAAATTGAGTAAGAAAATAAAAGACAAGGAGATCTTGCGGAACATCTCTTTTGAAATCAATGACGGAGAATGTGTCGCCTTGATCGGACCTAACGGAGCAGGTAAGACGACCTTGATTGATTGCCTCTTGGGCGACAAGTTCGTGAGCTCAGGTCAGATAGCTATTCAAGGCTTTGCACCAACAGATCCTCGATTAAAGCAGCTTATTTCTATCTTACCTCAAGAAAATACGGTGGTTCAAGACTTGAAAGTGAAAGAACTCTTATCCTTCTTTCAATCAATCTATCCAAACAGTCTCTCCAATCAAGAAATTGATGACTTGCTGAGATTTTCGGACAAACAGAAAAATCAGCTAGCGGGCAAGTTGTCTGGTGGGCAAAAACGTTTGTTCTCTTTCGTGTTGGCACTAATAGGTCGTCCGAAAATTCTATTTTTGGACGAACCAACTGCTGCCATGGATACCTCGACACGTCAGCATTTTTGGGAAATTGTCAATCAGTTAAAGAAAAATGGTGTCACCATTGTCTACTCTTCTCACTATATCGAAGAGGTAGAACATACGGCTGACCGCATTTTGGTCCTCCACAAGGGTGAATTGATCCGGGATACGACACCTTATGCCATGCGTGGTGAAGAACAAGAAAAACATTTTACGGTACCACTAACTTATCAGGAAGTTATCAGCACTTTGGACCAGATTCAAGGGCTTGAAATCAAGCAAAATGCTCTTTCCTTCACAACCAAAGAAGCCAGCCAGGTATGGAAAGTCTTGCAAGAACAGGGCTGCATGATCGAAGAAATTGAAGTTCGCAATCGAACTCTCTTAGACAGTATATTCGAAACGACTCAAGATTAAAGGAGATTGATGATGAAAAATATGACAAGTCTCATGAAAGTGGAAATCATTCTGATGAAACGGCAAGCCGTCTACTATTTGCTATCCATCGGACTTCCAAGTGTGTTTTACCTTATCTTTTCTGGTATGATGTCAGGGTCAGATATTCCAGAAATTGCTCTTCAAGCCTATCTTTTTGCCATGACGCTCTTTAGTATCATGTCAAGTGCTTTTTTCAGTATCCCAAGCACACTCGAGTCTGATAAGACAAACAACTGGCAAAAATTGATTCAACATTCTCCCGTATCTATGGTAGAATATTATGTATCAAAACTGTTCAGTACCCTACTGACTTTCTTGTTATCAATTACAGTTGTCTTTTCAGTTGGTCATTTTGTCCGTGGAGTGACTCTGCCTTGGCTTGACTGGATGGTAATTGGTGCTATTTTGCTGATCGGAAGCGTGGTCTTTATCAGCATGGGGGTCTTGGTGAGCTTGCTACCCAGTGCTCAACTGATGACGGTTGTTGGAAATATTGCCTATATTGCTTTGGCTGTTCTAGGTGGACTGTGGTTCCCCTTGGATTCCTTCCCAGAATGGCTCCAATCTATTGGAAAGCTGACTCCAACCTATCAACTGATGCAGGTCGTCTCTACTTATTTGGAACACCATGAATTTAATATTCTTTCTGCCTTGGTTGTGCTAGGCTATACAGTTTTCTTTGGTGTACTGGTAATCCAGCTGAAAAAAAGGATTGAGGTAAAATAAATCTATGTTGGAAAAATTTAAAAACATTCATTATATGTTTCATATTTCAATTGTGTTTATCATCTTTCCTATAGCGGGTGTCATCGTTGGAGATTACCCGCTTTTAACCTTGCTATGGACCCTACTATTTGTACTTGCCTTCTATTCGGTTTTAATCAGTCAGAATCGCACCGTGCAGTGGCTAGCATGGTGGTCCATGCTTGTCTACATTTTTTATACATCTGTTTGGCTAAGTTCAGGTTTCACATGGTTTATCTTTTATTTATCCAATCTCCTTATTTATGAGCTGGATGAGATTTCTTTTCACTCTTGGCGTTTTGTCAGTTTTATTGTCCTGCAACCGTTCATTCTGACCGGAATCTATATGGTCAATCATGTTAGTCCCTGGCAGCTACTCTTTTTCTTGGTGACCTTTATCTTTTCCGATGCAATGACCTTTGGTCTTTATCGAATTCGATTGTCGGAGGACATAAAAGAAGAAAAGAGAAAGCAAAATGCTAAACTTAATCTTTTCTTGGCTGAAAATGAACGCAATCGTATCGGTCAGGATCTCCATGACAGTCTAGGCCATACATTTGCTATGTTGAGTGTGAAGACGGATCTTGCCCTCCAACTTTTTCAGATGCAGGCTTATCCACAGGTGGAAAAGGAATTAAGAGAAATACAGCAAATTAGCAAAGAATCAATGCGTGAAGTTCGAACCATTGTGGAAAATCTTAAGTCTAGAACTTTGACATCAGAACTAGAGACTTTGAAAAAGATGTTAGAAATTGCAGGAATTGAAACAGAAATCAATCACCAACTAGATACAGCTAGCCTAACTCAGGAATTAGAATCAACGGCCTCCATGATTTTACTTGAGTTAGTGACCAACATCATCAAACATGCCAAAGCATCGAAAGCTTACTTGAAATTAGAACGAACTGAGAAAGAACTCATTCTAACAGTGAGAGATGATGGATGTGGCTTTGCTTCTCTAAAAGGGGATGAGCTCCATACCGTTCGAGACCGTGTCCTTCCTTTTTCAGGAGAAGTAAAGGTAATCAGTCAGAAACATCCGACTGAAGTGCAGGTTCGGTTACCTTATAAGGAGAGAAACTAAGATGAAACTACTTGTTGCAGAAGATCAAAGTATGTTGCGAGATGCCATGTGCCAGTTGCTTACCTTTCAACCAGATGTAGATTCTGTCCTACAAGCCAAGGATGGCCAAGAAGCAATCCAACTTTTAGAAAAAGAGTCTGTGGATATCGCCATTCTTGACGTAGAAATGCCTGTTAAGACAGGCCTCGAAGTCTTGGAGTGGATACGAGCAGAAAAGCTAGAAACAAAGGTGGTTGTGGTAACGACCTTCAAGCGCCCTGGATATTTTGAAAGTGCGGTCAAGGCTGGAGTGGATGCTTATGTCTTGAAAGAAAGAAGCATTTCAGACCTCATGCAAACCTTGCACACTGTTCTCGAAGGGCGCAAGGAATATTCGCCTGAATTGATGGAAGTGGTGATGACGCACCCCAATCCGTTAACAGAGCAAGAAATCGCTGTTTTAAAGGGAATCGCTCAGGGTTTGTCTAATCAAGAAATCGCGGATCAGCTTTATCTATCAAATGGAACCGTCCGAAACTATGTCACCAATATTCTTTCGAAACTAGATGCTGGTAATCGAACAGAGGCAGCCAACATTGCAAAAGAATCTGGTTGGCTTTGATAAGAAGGGTTAAAAAATTCCGGAACGATAACTTGAATCAAAGGAAATCCATACTAGAAAGGAGGAGGTAAATCGCCTCCTTTTCTGGTTTAGAAAAGCGGTGAAAGCTAGTGTCAAAGAGTTAAAAGATCAGAATAAAAATGAAAAATATCTTGACAATGAAGGAAAAATTGTGTTACAATAATAGACGGTACTTTTTACTTTTGGTCTCTCAAAAGTGTACAGGGACGTGCTGACAAATGTTGCAAAAGTACACACAGATGGTAGCTGTCACCAAGTGTATCATCACCAAAAATAAAAAAACACAGGAGAATGTAGATGCCTACAATTAACCAATTGGTTCGCAAACCGCGTAAATCAAAAGTAGAAAAATCTAAATCACCAGCTTTGAACGTTGGTTACAACAGTCATAAAAAAGTTCAAACAAACGTTTCTTCACCACAAAAACGTGGTGTTGCAACTCGTGTTGGAACAATGACACCTAAAAAACCTAACTCTGCCCTTCGTAAATTCGCTCGTGTACGTTTGAGCAACCTTATCGAAGTTACTGCCTACATCCCAGGTATCGGACACAACTTGCAAGAGCACAGCGTGGTGCTTCTTCGTGGTGGACGTGTAAAAGACCTTCCAGGGGTACGTTACCATATCGTCCGTGGTGCACTTGATACTGCAGGTGTTAACGATCGTAAACAAGGCCGTTCTAAATACGGTACTAAACGTCCAAAAGCATAAGGAAAGGGGATAAAGAGAAATGAGTCGTAAAAATAGAGCTCCAAAACGTGATGTATTGCCAGATCCGCTTTACAATTCACAACTAGTTACTCGTCTTATCAACCGCGTTATGCTTGATGGTAAACGTGGTACAGCTGCTTCAATCGTTTACGGTGCTTTTGAGCAAATCAAAGAAGCTACTGGAAACGATGCACTTGAAGTATTTGAAACAGCTATGGAAAACATCATGCCTGTACTTGAAGTACGTGCACGTCGTGTTGGTGGATCTAACTACCAAGTCCCAGTTGAAGTTCGTCCAGAACGTCGTACAACACTTGGACTTCGTTGGTTGGTAACCATCGCTCGCCTTCGTGGTGAACACACAATGCAAGACCGTCTTGCAAAAGAAATCTTGGATGCTGCGAACAACACTGGTGCAGCAGTTAAGAAACGTGAAGACACTCACCGTATGGCTGAAGCTAACCGTGCCTTCGCACACTTCCGTTGGTAATAAAATGATACTAAGAGCGGCAAAGGCCCAAGGCAAAAATAGGAAACTGATGCAGTGTTCCGTGAACACAAAGCAGTTTATCTTTTTTGCACCGGGCCTCGCTCGGGTTCAAATCAGTTAACTTGAGCTTTTAGCCCGAGTTCAATTCAACTTATCTACAAGTTGAAACCAACAAAAACAAGATAAACATTGAGAACGGGTAGGTCCTGCCTATCCGTTTTTATTAAAATCGTGTTATAATAGAATAGAAATTAAAAATAAATAGGAGAAACAAACCTCATGGCACGCGAATTTTCACTTGAAAAAACTCGTAATATCGGTATCATGGCTCACGTCGATGCCGGTAAAACAACAACTACTGAGCGTATTCTTTACTACACTGGTAAAATCCACAAAATCGGTGAAACTCACGAAGGTGCGTCACAAATGGACTGGATGGAGCAAGAGCAAGAACGTGGTATCACAATCACATCTGCTGCGACAACGGCTCAATGGAACAACCACCGCGTAAACATCATCGACACACCAGGACACGTGGACTTCACTATCGAAGTACAACGTTCTCTTCGTGTATTGGACGGTGCGGTTACTGTTCTTGACTCACAATCAGGTGTTGAGCCTCAAACTGAAACAGTTTGGCGTCAAGCAACTGAGTACGGAGTTCCACGTATCGTATTTGCCAACAAAATGGATAAAATCGGTGCTGACTTCCTTTACTCAGTAAGCACACTTCACGACCGTCTTCAAGCAAACGCACACCCAATCCAATTGCCAATCGGTGCTGAAGATGACTTCCGCGGTATCATCGACTTGATCAAGATGAAAGCTGAAATCTATACTAACGACCTTGGTACAGATATCCTTGAAGAAGATATTCCAGCGGAATACCTTGACCAAGCTCAAGAATACCGTGAAAAATTGGTTGAAGCAGTCGCTGAAACTGATGAAGACTTGATGATGAAATACCTCGAAGGTGAAGAAATCACTAACGAAGAATTGAAAGCTGCGATCCGTAAAGCAACTATCAACGTTGAATTCTTCCCAGTATTGTGTGGTTCTGCCTTCAAGAACAAAGGTGTTCAATTGATGCTTGATGCGGTTATCGACTACCTTCCAAGCCCACTTGATATCCCAGCGATCAAAGGTATCAACCCAGATACAGACGAAGAAGAAACTCGTCCAGCATCTGATGAAGAGCCATTCGCAGCTCTTGCCTTCAAGATTGCAACAGACCCATTTGTAGGTCGTTTGACATTCTTCCGTGTATACTCAGGTGTTCTTCAATCAGGTTCTTACGTAATGAACACTTCTAAAGGTAAACGTGAACGTATCGGACGTCTTGTGCAATTGCATGCCAATAGTCGTCAAGAAATCGAAACCGTTTATGCTGGTGATATTGCAGCTGCTATTGGTTTGAAAGATACTACAACTGGTGATTCATTGACAGATGAAAAAGCTAAAATCATCCTTGAGTCAATCCACGTTCCAGAACCAGTTATCCAATTGATGGTTGAGCCAAAATCTAAAGCTGACCAAGATAAGATGGGTATTGCCCTTCAAAAATTGGCTGAAGAAGATCCAACATTCCGCGTTGAAACAAACGTTGAAACTGGTGAAACAGTTATCTCTGGTATGGGTGAACTTCACCTTGACGTCCTTGTTGACCGTATGCGTCGTGAGTTCAAAGTTGAAGCGAACGTAGGTGCTCCTCAAGTATCTTACCGTGAAACATTCCGCGCTTCTACTCAAGCACGTGGATTCTTCAAACGTCAGTCTGGTGGTAAAGGTCAATTCGGTGATGTATGGATTGAGTTTAGTCCAAACGAAGAAGGTAAAGGATTCGAATTCGAAAACGCAATCGTCGGTGGTGTGGTTCCTCGTGAATTTATCCCAGCGGTTGAAAAAGGTTTGGTAGAATCTATGGCTAACGGTGTTCTTGCAGGTTACCCAATGGTTGACGTTAAAGCTAAGCTTTACGACGGTTCATACCACGATGTCGACTCATCTGAAACAGCCTTCAAGATCGCGGCTTCACTTGCCCTTAAAGAAGCTGCTAAATCGGCACAACCAGCTATCCTTGAGCCAATGATGCTTGTAACCATCACTGTTCCAGAAGAAAACCTTGGTGATGTTATGGGTCACGTAACTGCTCGTCGTGGACGTGTAGATGGTATGGAAGCACACGGTAACAGCCAAATCGTTCGTGCTTACGTTCCACTTGCTGAAATGTTCGGTTACGCAACAGTTCTTCGTTCTGCATCTCAAGGACGTGGTACATTCATGATGGTATTTGACCACTATGAAGATGTACCTAAGTCAGTACAAGAAGAAATCATTAAGAAAAACAAAGGTGAAGACTAATCAGTCCTCACTCTAGAAGGAAGTCACTTAGTGGCTTCCTTTTTTTGTCTTTAACTATTCATTTTTGCTGAATATAGTATACGAATTTAATCGCTAAGTGAGAAAAATACTAATTTTATTCAGAAAGAAAATATTCTAATTTGATAAATTAAAGTAAATAAAGGTTCCTAATTCCGTAGATAACTTAATAAAAATAAGGGAAAGATTCATAAATACACTTTTAGATAGAAAATTCAGAAAATTGACTCTTTTGCCTTGAAAATTTTTGAAAAAATGGTATGATAGTAACAAGCTATTTTTTTAAGAGAAGAGAAAGGGGAATAATGGAGAAAATCAGTTTAGAATCTCCTAAGACGGGGTCGGACCTAGTTTTGGAAACACTTCGGGACTTAGGGATTGATACCATTTTTGGTTATCCTGGTGGTGCGGTCTTACCTTTGTATGATGCGATATACAATTTTAAAGGCATTCGCCACATCTTGGGACGCCATGAACAAGGTTGTTTGCACGAAGCTGAAGGATATGCCAAATCAACTGGAAAGTTGGGCGTTGCCGTCGTCACGAGTGGACCGGGAGCAACAAATGCCATTACAGGGATTGCAGATGCCATGAGCGATAGCGTTCCCCTTTTGGTCTTTACAGGTCAGGTTGCGCGAGCTGGAATTGGGAAAGATGCTTTTCAGGAGGCGGACATCGTGGGTATTACAATGCCCATTACCAAGTACAATTACCAAGTTCGTGAGACAGCAGATATTCCCCGTATCATTACGGAAGCTGTTCATATCGCAACGACAGGTCGTCCAGGTCCTGTTGTGATTGACTTGCCAAAGGATGTATCAGCTCTAGAGACAGATTTCATCTATTCACCGGAGGTGAATTTACCAAGTTACCAACCGACGCTTGAACCGAATGACATGCAAATCAAGAAAATCTTGAAGCAATTGTCAAAAGCTAAGAAACCTGTTTTGTTAGCAGGCGGTGGTATCAGCTATGCGGAAGCTTCTAAGGAGCTCAATGAATTTGCTGAACGTTACCAAATTCCAGTAGTCACTAGTCTTTTGGGGCAAGGAACCATTGCAACGAGTCATCCGCTCTTCCTAGGGATGGGAGGCATGCACGGTTCTTTCGCAGCCAACATTGCAATGACGGAAGCGGACTTTATGATTAGTATTGGTTGCCGTTTCGATGACCGCTTGACTGGGAACCCTAAGACCTTCGCGAAGAATGCTAAGGTTGCCCATATCGATGTTGACCCAGCTGAGATTGGTAAGATTATCAGTGCAGATATTCCTGTAGTGGGGGATGCTAAGAAAGCCTTGCAGATGCTACTGGCAGAACCAACTGTTCATAACAATACTGAAAAGTGGATTGAAAAAGTCACCAAGGACAAGAATCGAGTTCGTTCTTATGATAAGAAAGAACGTGTGGTTCAACCTCAGGCCGTTATTGAACGCATCGGTGAGTTGACGCATGGTGATGCCATTGTCGTAACTGACGTAGGGCAGCACCAAATGTGGACAGCTCAGTATTATCCTTACCAAAATGAGCGTCAGTTAGTCACTTCAGGTGGTTTGGGTACCATGGGATTCGGAGTTCCTGCAGCTATCGGAGCCAAGATTGCCAATCCAGAAAAAGAGGTCATCCTTTTTGTTGGTGATGGTGGCTTCCAAATGACCAACCAAGAACTAGCTATCCTAAACATCTACAAGGTGCCGATTAAGGTTGTCATGTTGAATAACCATTCACTAGGAATGGTTCGTCAGTGGCAGGAATCCTTCTATGAGGGTAGAACTTCCGAGTCAGTCTTTGATACCCTTCCTGACTTCCAGTTGATGGCACAGGCCTACGGCATCAAAAACTATAAATTTGATAATCCAGAGACGATAGAGAAGGATCTAGAAGTCATTCTGGAGGATGTGCCGATGTTTATCGAGGTGGATATTTCTCGTAAGGAACAGGTCTTACCGATGGTACCAGCTGGTAAGAGCAATCATGAGATGTTGGGGGTGAAGTTCCATGCGTAGAATGTTAACAGCTAGATTGCAAAACCGTTCAGGAGTTTTGAATCGTTTTACAGGTGTCCTTTCTCGTCGTCAAGTCAATATTGAGAGTATCTCAGTTGGTGCGACAGAGAACCCCAATGTATCTCGCATCACCATCATTATTGATGTAGCATCTCATGATGAAGTAGAGCAAATCATTAAACAGCTCAATCGTCAGATTGATGTGATTCGCATTCGAGATATCACAGATAAACCACACTTGGAAAGAGAAGTTATCTTGGTGAAGGTATCTGCTCCTGCTGAGAAGCGTGCAGAAATCTTGGCCATTATCCAACCTTTCCGTGCAACGGTAGTAGATGTGGCTCCAAGCTCAATCACCATCCAGATGACGGGAAATGCTGAAAAGAGTGAAGCTTTATTGCGAGTGATTCGACCATACGGCATTAAAAATATCGCTCGTACGGGTGCAACTGGATTTACCCGCGACTAATACTCTTAGTATAAAATCCAGCATAAATTTGTTAAACCAGCCTATAAGGCAATAAAAATAGAAAAGAGAGAAAAACTATGGCAGTTCAAATGGAATACGAAAAAGATGTTAAAGTAGCAGCACTTGACGGTAAAAAAATCGCCGTAATCGGTTATGGTTCACAAGGACATGCGCATGCGCAAAACTTGCGTGATTCTGGTCGTGATGTCATCATCGGTGTGCGTCCAGGTAAATCTTTTGACAAAGCAAAAGAAGATGGATTTGACACTTACACAGTAGCAGAAGCAACTAAATTGGCTGACGTTATCATGATCTTGGCACCAGACGAAATCCAACAAGAATTGTACGAAGCAGAAATCGCTCCAAACTTGGAAGCTGGAAATGCAGTTGGATTTGCTCATGGTTTCAATATCCACTTTGAATTTATCAAAGTTCCTGCAGATGTAGATGTCTTCATGTGTGCTCCTAAAGGACCAGGACACTTGGTACGTCGTACTTACGAAGAAGGATTTGGTGTGCCAGCTCTTTACGCAGTTTACCAAGATGCTACAGGAAATGCTAAAAACATTGCTATGGACTGGTGTAAAGGTGTTGGGGCAGCTCGTGTTGGTTTGCTTGAAACAACTTACAAAGAAGAAACTGAAGAAGATTTGTTTGGTGAACAAGCCGTACTTTGTGGTGGTTTGACTGCCCTTATCGAAGCAGGTTTTGAAGTCTTGACAGAAGCAGGCTATGCCCCAGAATTGGCTTACTTTGAAGTTCTTCACGAAATGAAATTGATCGTTGACTTGATCTATGAAGGTGGATTCAAGAAAATGCGTCAATCTATTTCAAACACTGCTGAATACGGTGACTATGTATCAGGTCCACGTGTGATTACTGAGCAAGTTAAAGAAAACATGAAAGCTGTTTTGGCAGATATCCAAAATGGTAAATTTGCAAATGACTTTGTAAATGACTACAAGGCTGGTCGTCCAAAATTAACTGCTTACCGTGAACAAGCAGCTAACCTTGAAATTGAAAAAGTTGGTGCAGAATTGCGTAAAGCAATGCCTTTCGTTGGTAAAAACGACGACGACGCATTCAAAATCTACAATTAATTCTTGTAAAGAGAGACAGAAGGCGAGTTGGGGGTACCTAACTCGTTTTTTATCTTGAACAGTATTTGAGGAGGAGACAATGCTAAGTGCAAAAGATGTGGTGAAAGCCCACAAAGTTTTGAGTGGTGTAGTAGTTGATACACCACTAGAATATGATCATTATTTATCAGAAAAATACCAAGCAAAGATTTATCTCAAAAAGGAGAATGCGCAACGTGTTCGCTCTTTTAAAATTCGTGGAGCCTATTATGCCATTTCTCAACTGTCAAAAGAAGAACGCGAGCGTGGTGTAGTCTGTGCCTCTGCGGGAAATCATGCCCAAGGTGTCGCCTATACTTGTAATGAGATGAAGATTCCTGCAACGATCTTTATGCCCATCACAACACCGCAACAAAAGATTGGGCAGGTTCGCTTTTTCGGTGGAGAGTTTGTGACGATCAAGTTGGTTGGGGATACCTTTGATGCTTCTGCTAAGGCAGCACAAGAATTTACATTAACAGAAAACCGCACCTTCATCGATCCTTTTGATGATGCGCATGTTCAGTCTGGTCAAGGGACTGTAGCCTATGAAATTCTTGAAGAAGCCCGTAAAGAGTCTATTGATTTTGATACAGTACTTGTACCAGTAGGTGGTGGCGGATTGATTGCCGGTGTTTCTACTTATATTAAGGAAACCAACCCGACTATTGAAGTGATCGGGGTAGAAGCCAATGGAGCTCGCTCTATGAAGGCTGCCTTTGAAGCTGGGGGACCAGTTAAACTCAAAGAAATTGATAAGTTTGCTGATGGGATAGCTGTGCAGAAGGTTGGACAATTAACCTATGAAGCGACCCGAAAAAATGTTGAAACGCTGATTGGAGTGGACGAGGGATTGATTTCCGAAACCTTGATTGATCTTTATTCCAAACAAGGTATTGTAGCAGAACCAGCCGGAGCTGCCAGTGTTGCAGCCTTGGAAGTTTTATCAGACTATATCAAAGGCAAGACGATTTGTTGTATCATTTCTGGAGGAAATAACGATATCAACCGTATGCCAGAGATGGAAGAACGTGCCTTGATTTATGATGGAATCAAGCATTACTTTGTAGTGAATTTCCCACAACGTCCAGGAGCTCTACGAGAGTTTGTAAATGACATTTTGGGGCCAAATGATGACATCACTCGTTTTGAATATATCAAACGAGCAAGCAAGGGGACAGGCCCTGTCTTGATTGGGGTAGCTCTTGCCAATAAGCATGACTATGCTGGATTGATTCATCGAATGGAAAAGTTTGACCCATCTTATATTAATTTGAATGGGAACGAAACGTTGTATAATATGTTAGTTTAAGCTAAAATAAAATTATTATCATATTATTTGCGTAATAATGATGATGGTGCTATAATGAGGGTGACGAAAGGGGGAGATTCCCATGGTTTTACAAATTTTACTTGTTTTATTGTTTTTAGTGGTGATTGCATCAGTGATTATGGTTAGTTCTGTGTATGTGGTTCGACAACAATCTGTCGCTATCATAGAACGCTTTGGTAAATACCAAAAGTTGAGTAATAGTGGTATTCATTTACGAGCTCCTTTTGGAATTGATAGGATTGCGGCAAGAGTTCAACTACGCTTGTTGCAAAGTGAGATTGTTGTAGAGACAAAGACGCAAGATAATGTATTTGTAACGATGAATGTGGCAACTCAGTATCGAGTAAATGAAAACAATGTCACAGATGCTTATTATAAATTGATGCGTCCAGAAGCCCAAATTAAATCCTATATTGAAGATGCTTTGCGTTCATCTGTGCCAAAGCTAACCCTAGATGAGTTGTTTGAGAAGAAGGATGAAATCGCCTTAGAAGTTCAAAAACAAGTGGCGGAAGAAATGTCTACGTATGGGTATATCATTGTCAAAACGCTGATTACTAAGGTTGAACCTGATGCTGAAGTAAAACAATCAATGAATGAAATTAACGCGGCTCAACGTAAGAGAGTTGCGGCGCAAGAGCTTGCTGAAGCAGATAAGATTAAAATCGTGACCGCAGCAGAAGCTGAAGCAGAAAAAGATCGCCTACATGGTGTAGGGATTGCAGAGCAGCGTAAAGCAATTGTTGACGGACTAGCTGATTCTATCCAAGAGTTAAAGGGAGCCAATGTTGAGCTAACTGAAGAACAAATCATGTCTATCCTATTAACGAACCAGTATTTAGATACGTTGAATAATTTTGCAGATAAAGAGGGTAATAATACAATCTTCCTACCAGCAAATCCTAATGGAGTTGAGGACATAAGAACTCATATATTATCGGCTTTAAAAGCCAAATAAAAATATGCAGAATAATATAGTTACAACGTATATATGTTTTTTTATTGACAAACGAAATAAAAACGTATACAATTAAGTATTGTAAAGAATAATTTAGGAGAAGAACATGGCTAAGTCGAACTTTGAAAAAGTAGAAGCAGTTGTTGGCTGGGTTCGTGATAAGAAAATCACAGGCTACCGTATCTCTAAAGAAACGAATGCGCGTGAAATGTCTATCATTGCTCTAGCACAAGGACGCGCAAAAGTTAAAAATATTTCATTTGAAACAGCTCTTGGTTTAATCGATTTCTATGAAAAAAATCATGAAAAATTTGAAGATTAAACTGTGGTCACAGGCAGATTCCTGAATCGAGTCTGCCTTTTCTTTACAATTACAAATTAAAAAGACTGCATTCTTTATGCAGTCTTTGTTTATTAGCTGAGATAGCGTTGAAGAAATTCTTTTGTCCGGTCTTCTTTAGGATTTGTAAAGAGTTCTTCAGGCCTGCCTTCTTCAGCAATGACACCCTTATCCATAAAGATGACACGGTGAGAGACATCGCGAGCGAATTCCATTTCGTGGGTTACGACGATCATGGTCAAGCCTTCTTGAGCCAAATCCTGCATAATTTTGAGGACTTCTCCAACCATTTCAGGGTCAAGAGCAGATGTTGGTTCGTCGAAGAGAATGGCATCAGGATTCATGGAGAGCGCGCGGGCGATAGCCACGCGTTGTTTCTGACCACCTGATAGTTGCTTCGGCTTGGCTTGCCAGTAACGTTCTCCCATGCCAACTTTTTCGAGATTCTCTTTGGCAATTTTTTCAGCTTCAGAGTGGTCGCGTTTGAGTACAGTCGTTTGGGCAACAATCGTATTTTCAAGGACATTCAGATTTTCAAAGAGATTGAAAGATTGGAAAACCATACCGAGTTTTTCACGATAATGGGTGAGGTTATAGCCTTTTTCTAAGACATTTTCTCCTCGATAGAGAATCTCACCCTCTGTAGGTGTTTCTAGTAAATTAATCGAACGAAGGAAGGTTGATTTTCCACTTCCTGAGCTCCCGATGATGGAAATAACCTCTCCTTTATGGACGGTGAGAGAAATGTCTTTTAGCACTTCGTTTTGCCCATAGGATTTTTTGAGGTGTTTGATTTCAAGAATTGGTTGTGTCATTTTTTCAAATCCTCCGTTTGCATTTGGTTAGCACCTGTAGTGTAAGTATCCATGTCCATACGACGTTCGATGAAGCGTAGGATACGGGTCACAGTAAAGGTGAGGACAAAGTAAATCACGGCGATGATGGTAAAGGTCTGGAAGTATTGATAGGTTTGTGTTGCTACAGTATTTCCTGAGAAATAAAGCTCAACAACTGAAATAACGTTCAATACAGAGGTATCTTTGATATTGATGACAAACTCATTACCAGTAGCAGGTAGAATATTACGGACAACCTGAGGTAGGACAATCTTACGCATGGTTTGATTGTGGGTCATACCAAGAGCGGTTGCGGCTTCAAATTGTCCCTTGTCAACTGCCAGTATACCACCACGGACGATTTCTGTCATGTAGGCACCCGTATTGATTGAGACGATGAAGATAGCAGCTAGTGTCCGGTCAAGGTTAATACCAAAAGCTTGAGCAGTTCCATAGTAGATAACCATGGATTGAACAATCATCGGTGTACCACGGAAGATTTCGATATAGACATTGAGAATCCAACCGACTAATTTCTGTAGGGCGTACATTGCCTTGTTCTCAGATAGTGGAGCGGTACGGAAGACCCCAATCGCTAGTCCGATAAGGAGACCTGTGATGGTTCCGATAATGGAGATTAGGAGTGTGATACCAGCACCACGCAAGAGTTGTTGCCAGTTTTCAGAAAGGATCTTAGTGACTTGGCTAAAGAAACTACTTTCTTCCTCCGTTGTTGTAGACTCCACAGGTTGCTCTTTGATCATACGATCCATGAGGGCTACTTGTTCATCCTTAGAGATGGTTTCGATGCTCGCATTGATTTGGCTGATGCGGCTGTCATCTTTACGAAGTCCAATGGCAATAGCTGTATCTTCTTCGCCAGTTTTGAAACCTGGTTGAGGTTGGATCATTTTGAACTTAGCGTTAGCAGACTCAGCGGTCATTGCTTCAGGTCGTTCAGAAACATAGGCATCAATAACACCAGCTTCCAGAGCTTGACGCATTTGGGCGAAGTCACCCATAGCTGTTTCTTTTTTGGCACCTGGAATTTGGGAAATCAGGTCATAAAGATAAACACCTTGTTGAGACGTGATTTTTGCTCCGCTAAAGTCTTCCAAAGATTTGGCATTCGCATAGGCAGAGTCCTTTTTGACCAATAGAACCGGTTCGCTAGTATAGTAACTGCTTGAAAAAGCAATTTCTTGTTTGCGTTCAGCAGTTGGGCTCATACCGGCAATGATCATATCAATTTTGCCAGAAGTAAGGGCTGGAACAAGTCCTTCCCATTTGGTTTTTACAACCAAAGGTTCTTTGCCTAAGTCTTTGGCAATCTTTTTAGCGATTTGGACATCGTAGCCATTGGCATATTGGTTGGTACCGTCAATTTTGACAGCGCCGTTACTATCGTCGTCTTGAGTCCAGTTGAAGGGAGCGTAAGCTGCCTCCATCCCGATGCGTAAATATTCGTCGGCTTGGACTTGGCTAACTAGTCCTAAGGTAAGGGCTAGGCTAGCAAGGATAGATAAGCATAATTTTTTCATGTTTTCTCCTATTTCTAGTCTAAAAATGACTCTCTCTATTGTATCTAAAAATAGTGAGATTTTCAATACAAGTAAGCCTTTACTTATAAAAAATGATATAATGGTAAAAAGATTGAAAGGGAACCGATTATGAAAAAAAGATGGCTGTTGGCTTTGGTATTTACTTATTTATTATTTATACCGAGCCTGGTTTTTGCAGTAGACTTTGATATCTTATCCTATCAGGGGGATTTGAATATTCATGCAGATAATACTGCAATTTTTAAGGAAACAATTACCTACCGCTTTGGAGATGATTACAATGGTCAGTTAGTTGGGCTCGGAAAAGCTGGGAAAATGCCGGAAGGATTTGACATTGATCCCGACCCGACCGTTCAGGTCTCTAAAAATGGAAGAATTGTTCAAAATGTTTCCTTCTATACTATGGAGGAAGAGGACGGCTACAAGGTAAAAATTTACAATGCTGGATATGCCGGAGATACTGTTCGGGTAACGGTTACCTGGAAACTAACAAACCTTCTCTTCTTATATAAGGATATCGCAGAGCTAAATTGGCAACCCTTGACCGATAGTACTGGAGACATCAAAGAGATTGAGTTTAAGATTAGCTCTGATACCCCAGCAGAGAAACTCTATTTTCATGCAGGCCAACTCCTAAGGGACTCTAGTGTTGAAAAAGCAAATAATCTCTATCATGTCATAATGAAAGACCTTCCTAGAAAGCGACAGATCGAATTACACGCATACTGGTCGAGAAGTGCTTTT